>JAOUPE010000102.1 GCA_029880025.1 Caldifarciminota bacterium | reverse complement strand
ATGGTGATGAACCATCCGATATGCCAAAGAATAGATTTTATTTTGGTATCTTTCAACCAGTTCATCAAAACAATTTTCTTCGCCATTTTGAAATCTTGAGACCAGTTCATTGTCTTCAACCATTCTCTCATTTATCATTTAGACAATATTTTAGGGCAAAGGTTTAATCAGAAATAAAAGATGCCGGGAGCCGGAATTGAACCGGCATGGTCCCAAAGAACCGAGGGATTTTAAGTCCCTTGCGTCTACCAAATTCCGCCATCCCGGCAGAAAGAAATAAAAAATAAAAAATTAAATATCAAAAATATAAAACCGAGAATATAAAATAATTTTTTGAACCACTGATGGTTCGGTGATTATTTTTGATATTTGCAATTTGATTTTTAATATTCTTTTAAGGCGGCACCGAGATTTGCACTCGGGAATAGCGGTTTTGCAGACCGCCGCCTTGCTACTTGGCTATGCCGCCACAATTCAGTACAAAGTAACTATCTGATAAGACAAATAACAGAAAGCACTGTTCACTCGGCACTATGCACTGTTTTCAAGAGCGGGAGACGAGATTTGAACTCGCGACCCTCACCTTGGCAAGGTGATGCTCTACCAGCTGAGCTACTCCCGCATTGGCCCCAACGAGGATCGAACTCGTATTTTCGCCTTGAAAGAGCGATGTCCTAAACCATTAGACGATAGGGCCATCAATTTATAAGTTATTAAAATCTATTGAAATGTCAAGATTTTATACCAAACCTATTATATTAGTCAGGTTTTGATACCCGGTGATATTAATAAAGCAAGCCGGGTCGATAATCCTGAACCTCCGGAGTCTTGATTAGCTCGGACAAGATTCGATTCGCTACCTCTTGACGTCTCTGAGAATGAAAAACGTCCGATGTCATTTTTACCACTTCTTTTCGTTCGTCACAACGGATAATAAAACTTCCCCAATCGGTTGTGACGACACCCGATGTCTCTTTTGGTTTTAAGGCATAGAGTGCTCCGGCAAACTCAGCACCTTTCGCTTTGCTACAGCGGTCGAAAGAGGGGAAAGAGTCCTGATAAATTTCAATGGTCGGATCTTCCTGCACAATAGCCTCAAACGGCTTACCGGAAAAAAGCTTTTTGTAATTTTCTTCAGCTTTTGCGATAAGCTTGACTTTATCTTTATCCCTTCGGATGCGCCATTCAATCATCTGTTTTGCCCCTTCCCAGGGGTGAGAACTAGACTCGGTGATTCCCTCTAATCGGAAAATAAAATAGCCGCCGCGTCCGCGCATTGGCTCGGATAATTCATTTGGTTTTGCGCGTAAGGCAAAATTCTTTAATTGATTATTGCTGTTGATTCCAGGGAAATTAACATCTTTACCTTTTAACACCTGGGTCAAAAGCGGAGTCAAGCCAAACTCTTGGCACAAAGTATCAAAATCTTCATGCTTGGCTCGTTCCAGAAATTTATTGATACTATCCTGAACCATGGCGGTCGTGGTTGAAGTCATTTTGATTCGGACCAGGATCCTTTTTAACTTAACACTATCCTTCTTTTTTTCTTCCAGGTTAATAATTTGCCAGCCTTCGGTACTGAAAAATGGTTTGCTAATCATTCCCGGTTGTAATGAATCGAGGATCGTCTGAGTTCTTTCATCAAAACTATTTTTGGCAAACCAGACTGCAGTTGTTTCGTATGGCATATCCGAAAAATCATTAATCAAAAATGAAAAATCCTCGACCGACTTGATTTCGGCATAAGCATCTTCAATCTGGCGTTGGGCATCGAGTGAGTCCTCAGCCGTAGTCTGGAGGGTAAAGAAAACATATCTAAGACGGTGCACCTCAGGAGTTTCAAACTCTTTTCTATTTTTCTCGTAATATTCTTTAATCTCCTCTTCGGTGGGCTGGTACGGTTCCTTTAACATCTTTGGGCTGAAATAAAGATAAGTTGTTTTAACACTTGTATTCTCCCAGTTTAACCTGTCTTCGATTTCACCCGAAGTTATGCGATACATTGCGTTCACATCAATGCGCAATTTTTCTTTTGGTAACATATCGATTAAATCGCGAACGTAGAGAGAAAAGTATTCTTGATTTGCCGGATTGGCGAGGACATTTAAATATTTTTCTTGGTCAAACTCGCCATCGGTCATAAGGTCCGGATGGTTGCGGAGTTCAGGCGGCGGATTAAATCTTACAATTTCATTCACTTCCTCCGCGGTTATCTTTATCTTTTCCTGCTTTAAGATATCCTGCCATATTTTCTCACTAATCAAATATTGCCAAGCTTGACTATGAATGTTTTCACGTTCCGTCTCAGAAATTTCTCGAAGCTTATTTTCCTTTAAATACCGATAGGCAAAATATTCCACCGTATTAAAATACTCATCGCGGGTTATTGTTTTTTTACCCACCTTGCCCACGATTCCTTTTTCCCAAGAACTACGGGGAGTTCTACTTCTAAGCATCTGCCAGACCTCGTTAAGTAAGAATCCGGCAACAAAGCTAATCGCCACGAAAAACATTATTACTTTAACACGTTTTCTCAATTGACTGAGCATAGCGTCTACATTTTAGTAAATAATTTCCTGCAGTCAATATAAATCTGGCTCTAATCATATTCAAAGTTGACGAATGGTTAATTTAGCTTAGAATTCAACCATCATGGAAACAAAAATTGTAAAAATCAAAAGACCGGATGATACCAATATCATACTCGGTCAATCTCATTTTATTAAAACGGTCGAAGACCTTTATGAAGCCTTAATTAATTCTGTCCCAAACATCAAATTCGGTATCGGTTTCTGTGAATCGTCTGGTCCGTGCTTGGTGCGAACCGAAGGCAATGACCCTGAGCTTTTAAACCTCGCCGGGGAAAATGCTTTTAATATCGGTTGTGGGCACTGTTTTATCGTCATTATCCGTAATGCCTATCCAGTCAACGTGCTGAAAGCGATAAAAGATGTCTACGAAGTATGCAATATCTTCTGTGCCACTGCCAACCCGGTTGAGGTTGTTATCGCGGAAACCGAAATGGGTAAAGGAATTTTGGGGGTGATTGACGGCGCAAAAACCAAAGGGATTGAGACCGAAAAAGATAAGAAAGACCGCAAAGAGTTCTTAAGAAAGATTGGCTATAAGTTTTAGCGGTATTGGGAAATTATTACTTGTAATCGGCTGGACCATTTAACGAACTTTTGTTCTAATGATTAATTGCAATTAGATGACCAACCAGGAATCGCCCAGAGGAATAAAAGCGGACGAAAACTACATCGACCGACCGAATCCTTCATTAATATTGATATTAATAATCTGTCTTGTGATGATTTTGGGGTTATTGGCAATCGCTAAAGGGTTTTATCTTCTCAACCAGCTAAAATCGGTTGGTGCAATCATTGTAATTGGGATTGGCTTTTTGGCTTTAGTCTACACCTATTTGACCTTTATTGCGCTCTTCATGACAAAATATCGCTTAGACCGGAAGGGTATTGACCTTCGATTCGGTATCTGGCATAGATTTTTTGCCTGGACCGAGGTAGACGATTTTTATCAACAGAAAGGATTTTTTGCTAATAAAGTTCATCTGCCCGGTGCCTCACCTTGTGTAAGACTTAATGATGCAGTGGTTCTAAAGATGAAAAATGGCAATCTTATTTTCTTGACCCCGAAAAACTCTTTACAAATAATGGAAAAAATTGCCGGGTTTGTTCAGAAAAAAGACAATCTTTGAATTCTTAAGAGGCGAGGATTATTTTTACTCGACCGTAACGCTTTTTGCCAGATTCCTCGGTTTATCAACATCGCAGCCACGCATCACGGCAATGTGATAAGCCAATAATTGCAAAGGCAGAGCCACTAAAAGTGGTGTGAAGTATTCAGGCACATCTGGCACATAGAAAACTTCTTCGGCTAAATCTTTTAAACTCTTATCTCCCTCGGTGCCAAACACGACAATCTTGCCTTTGCGTGCTTTGGCTTCCGCAATATTTGACATCATTTTATCATAAACCGAATCTTTGACCGCAATGCAGACAACCGGAACGTCTTCGGTAATTAACGAGATTGGACCATGTTTCATTTCGCCGGCTGGATAACCGGTAGCATGGATATAGGAAATCTCCTTAAGTTTCAGTGCTCCTTCCAGGGCTGAAGGATAATTGATACCCCGTCCTAAAAAAATGAAATTCCGGACCAAAGATAATTTTTTTGCCGCTGCTTTTAAATGATGGTCAAGATTAAGGGTTTTGGTCATCAGGGCAGGTATTTTCTTGGCTTCTTTCAAGATTTTAGCGGTTTCTGGTTCAGAAATTGTTTGCCGATAATGTCCGATATGAAGTGCCAGGATTAGCAGAGTAAAGATTTGGGCGGTATAAGCCTTGGTCGAAGCCACTCCAATCTCGGGTCCGGCATTAATATATAAAATACTGTCCGATTCCCGGTCGATTGATGAACGTTTGACATTGACGATTGAAATTGTTTTCATGTCTTTAAGTTTTGCCTCGCGTAAGGCGGCAAGGGTATCCGCCGTTTCGCCGGACTGGCTGATAGCGACCATCAAGGTTTCTTCATCGATGATGAAATCTCGGGTTCTTAATTCGGAGGCGATTTCGACCGTGGTCGGTATGCGGCAAAACTTCTCAAGATAATATCGACCAATCAGACCGGCATGATAAGATGTGCCGCAAGCCTGAATTAAAATCTTGTTGAATCTTACCAAATCTTCCGGGTAAAATCGAAAATCCGGGTCTAAAACGATGTGACTGTTTCGAACCCGCTTAACGATATTATGGGAAATTACTTTGGGCTGCTCAAAAATCTCCTTGCGCATAAAATGGCGATAGCGGCCTTTTGAAACCGCTTTGGCTCGAAAGCCGATCGGTTGGCTGGGTCGATTTACCTCATGATGGTCAAAGTCGAAAATCTCCATCTGTTCTTTGGTCAGAACACAGACTTCTTTATCCTGTAACGGAACAACCTGTTTGGCGATACCGACTAAAGCCAGGGTGTCCGAAGCAAGAATATATTCTTTTCGACCAATCCCGATGACCAGCGGGCTGCCCATTTTTACCCCAATCAGTTTTTCCGGCTCTTTTTTCGAAATGATGGCTAAAGAATAGCTGCCTCTCAGTTTACTGACCGCTTTCAAAACCGCCTTGATTAAATTATCTTTATAATACGATTCAATTAAATGAACCACGACTTCGGTATCGGTATCCGAAATAAATTTGTGTCCGGCTTTGTTGAGTTCCTCTTTTACTTCCCGATAATTTTCCACGATTCCATTATGCACCAGGGCAATGGTATTGGTACAATCACTAAACGGATGGGCGTTTTCATCACATACTTTACCATGGGTTGCCCAACGGGTATGACCGATACCGATTCCACCGCCTAACGGAGAATTGGTCACGGATTGCTTTAATTTTTGTAATCGCCCGGCGGCTTTTTTCAGTTTAAGGTCACCATTCTTAATCGTGGCAATGCCACAGGAATCATAGCCCCGGTATTCTAAGCGCTCCAGACCGACCAGAATCACATTGTCAATATCTTTCTCACCAATATAGCCAACGATGCCACACATATCAAAAATTAATCACTAACCTTTAAAACTTCTTTTACTTTTGCGATTAAGCTTGCGGTATAAACATCGGATTTTGATTCAGCGATAACCCGGATTATCGGTTCGGTATTGGAAGGACGGATATGGAGCCAATAATCCTTACTGATTATTTTTAATCCGTCTTCATGATTAAACCGACCCGGCATGAATGCTTTTTTCAATTTCGATTTTTGGGTAAGCCAATCTTTTCGTTCATAAGGTAAGACAGTCTTTTGCCTGAAATATTTTGGCAATTCGTCGACAACTTCGGATAGTGCAGTTTCACGGTCGGAGAGAAGATGAATCAGGATTGCGGTTGCGGCAATCCCGTCACGGGTATAGTTTATTTCGGGTAGGATGACACCGCCATTACCTTCGCCGCCAATCACCGCCTCCACTTCTCTCATTTTAGCTACAACCGAAGCTTCGCCCACCTTGGTGCGAAAGACCGGCACCGAAAACTTGGCAGCAATGTCATCAACCGCCTGGGTGGTAGAAAGGTTCACCACAACCGGACCAGTTTTTTTCGGAAGGATAAAGGATAGGGCAAGGAGCAGAGTTGCTTCCTCACCTAAGGCATTACCCTTCTCATCAACAAAAGAAACCCGGTCACCATCCGGGTCAA
>JAOUPE010000101.1 GCA_029880025.1 Caldifarciminota bacterium | reverse complement strand
CTTTTGATGACGAAACTTATGATTATCTATCGGAAAGATTAAATTCGACTAGCAACCCTTTGTTGAAATCTCGTTACGCCCATATTCTTTGGCAAAGTCCTAGAAAGCATGGCAGATATGCTAAGACCACAATTGGTGCTTATTTAGAACTCATTAGACTTTACGAAATTAATGATAAAGAACATCCCCAAGAACATTATGGATTAGAAGTCATCACTGCAATAAGAAATGCTTACTTCCTTGCGCGTCAATCAAGAGATGAGGAAAGTGTAAATATGGTTAAAACAGAAATTAAGAGACTAATTCATCAATTCGACCTCAATAGTAGTTCAGCCTTTGCTCTACGTGCCAACCTAATAGAACTAATGTTGAATGATAAAAGAGTTTATACTAAAGAAGATTTTGTTGATATTGAAAATGTATGCCTTCAAATGGCGGAAACTCTATATAAATCTAACGATATTCTTAGAGCTATAGATATGTTCAAATTAGGGGAGAAAATTAGCAAGAAACTTGGGCAGAATACAGAAAGTTGGACAAGACGTATAGCTGAATCTTATGAAAATATGATGAATAGAACAGAGAAAAATAATTTAATGTCGCTACATTTTTGTAGTGATGCTTTGGTATATTATAAGAAAATAAAAGATAAGAGTAAAATCGAGGGGCTCGAAAAGAAGTATAGCGAATTAAAAACATCGGTTGAATTCCATCAGTTCAAAACCGAAATAGACTTAACAAAATCTATTAAACAATGCAAAAATATTGCTAAAAAGATTGTTAAAGAGCTACCAGAAGATATTATTAAAATACTGTCTCTTGATAAAAAGCTGCTACCTACATATAAGGAGATGCAAAAGTGTGCGGAGGAACAAAGGAAAGAACATCCCATTCAAGACTTGTTTCAGTCTTCAATTGTTGACCAATCCGGACATACAGTTCAATATTTTACCACTGATGAAGAAAAAAAGTATCACGGAATCCTTTGGCATTATAAAATCCATCTTGAAATGGGAAAGATACACCTAATAAATGCCATATTCCTTGAAGTTATAAGACAAAGGAAATTGCTCCTTTCTGAACTTATATCCTTTTTTAGAAAATATTCATGGTTTGGTAGGACATTAAAGAAGAAATTTGCCGGGAATCAAGAGATTGAATTTAATTGGCTAAATTTATTAATACCTCCCCTTAATGAATATTTTATACAGATGGATTATTTTTTAGCTTCG
This sequence comes from Caldifarciminota bacterium, assembly GCA_029880025.1. Taxonomy (GTDB): domain Bacteria; phylum Hydrothermota; class Tepidihabitantia; order Tepidihabitantales; family JAOUPE01; genus JAOUPE01. The sequence continues at coordinate 4,991 of JAOUPE010000101.1, read as the reverse complement.
GGTAATTTACCTAATTTTGTGTTACCGATTGATTCTCTTACGCTTAAAATCGAAGGGTTAATAAGAGACATGTGCAATTTTTCTGGTGTTGCCACATTTTATTTCATAACGGACGAAAAAGGAAGACAGATCGCAAGAGAGAAAGACCTTGGGGCGCTTCTATATGAGGAAAAAATAAAGGAACTTTTTGATGAAGATGATTTGCTTTTCTTTAGATTTTTATTGGTAGAAAAAGCGGGTTACAACTTACGCCATAGGATAGCTCATTCGTTACTTTTATTTCAAGAATATCATGTTAATTTTATGCATCTTCTAATATTGACTTTGCTTAAGTTAGGAAAGTATCATTTTATGATTAAAGATTAACTAAATTGACTATACCTCATTTTCTGAAATTTAGACCAGTCAAATCCTATTTAAGACTAGTTTGGAATTTTTTCTCGATTTTGGTGAGTTTGCTGATTTCAAATTGGTAATTCAGTAGTCTATTAGGAAAAGAACTATAATTTTCTATCTAAGTTGAACAAGTCTAAAACGAGAACTGAGTGAAGGCGAATTCTAAGAAGGATGGTTAATGGAGAACGAACTACGACACCGCTTCGGGTCTTCCAGATACCGAGCTGTGAGTCTCGAGCCAGTCGAGAATTGCGGAAATCCTCCCCTGGGCAAGCGCGATGCAGGTATCGGCTCCACCGTAGTAGACATTGATTTCATCGCCGTCATCACCGATTGTGTGACCGCATGTGAAGACAACGTCTCCAACATCGCCCAGACGTTCGTAATCTTCCCGTGGACCAAGAATCCACTCGTCACCTCGTTTTAGGCAGCGATCCGGATGCTCAAGATCGAGTAATGCCGCACCGATGCGGTAGAGGCAGCCCGCGCCGGTCTGGCGGTTCGCATGGTAGAGCATAAGCCAGCCGCGATTAGTCCGGATCAGAGGTGACCCGATGCCAATCCGGTTGGCATCCCACCACGCACCACGACGCGGAGTCATGACCAGTCGATTTTTGCCCCAATGATGTAAGTCTGGTGATTCGGCAAGCCAGATGCTTCCAGCTAATCCGTTCTGGGGTCGGTGAATCATCAGCCACTTGCCGTCAAAACGAAAGGGCAGAAGGGCTGCATCCTTATTCTCGGGCGGCATCATCACTCCCAGCCGTTCAAATCGGATGAAATCCTCGGTCAGGGCTAGTGCGACCGCGGGTCCGGCACGGGAGAAAGCAGTGTAAGTAATTGCATACTTGCGGAGTTCATCCAGCCAGACAATCCGCGCGTCCTCGACACCCCAGATTTCGTCCGGATGATTGACCGGGTCAGAGGGAAACGTCGGTTCCGAGTCGAGCACCCAGTTGTCAATGCCGTTTCTGGAACGGGCGGCCCAGAGACTGGAGATGCCGCGCCGGTCCTCGACACGGCATAGTAGTAACGTTGTTCCGTCTTGCAACCGAACCGCACCGGGGTTGAATACAGCGTTAACAGTATGAAGCCAATCGTGGGCGGTTAGAATCGGATTGCTCGGATGGCGCTGCAGAAGCATGGAGCGGTCATCGCGCGATGTCATTTTCATCATTTTAACTTTGCTTGCCCGGACCTCATTGCTAATAGGGAGAGCAGAAACGAGATAGTCGATTCGGCGCCCTGGTTGAGATTCACGCCGTCGGGCGAAAGACCGTCGAAGCAGCCGCCGGTGGTGTAGTCGTACAGAGGGACTCCCAAGTCGTTACGACCCAGAAACCAATCAAGTGCCCGCCGCGCTTCCTTGTGCCAGTTTTCGTCACCAGTCACTGCATAGGCAGCTAGGCACGCGCTGACCATCGAACGGGCTTCTACTGGTTGCTGGTCATACCGGCTGCGTGGACCGTCGCGTTGCCAGCCACTCGTCCCCACCGGAACGAAGTGCCCTTCTGGTACGGTCTGGATCCGAACCAACCATTCCAGGGTCTTAAGACTGATGTCCACCATTTCCTGCTGCCCGATGTCCTGACCAGTGTGCAGCAACCCCTGGCAGAGTACGGCATTGTCATAGGTCATATAGGTTTCAAACCACGGCCAGGATTCGCTGGCAGTGGCACGGTGGATCTGAAGCAGCTTGCCGCCAAGAACCTCGCGCAAGCGCCGGGCAACGCTGTCACCGGGGAAGCGTTTAAGAAACTCGTGGATACCGATTAGGGTAAAAGCCCACGCCCGCGGGCTGGTGAACTCCTCGACCGCCGGCAAGCCAGCATGAAACAGGTCAAGCGCCACCGCCACCTGTCCATCGTCCGGAGCAACACCGACTGCAATACCCAGGCTCCAGAGCGCCCGACCATGGCTGTCTTCGGAGCCTACTTCCTCCAGCCATCGGCGGTCATAAGCCATGAAATTCCGGAATCTTCCGCGTGAGCGGTCAAAGGCGTGGTCCAAAAATGACAAATAGCGAAAGGCAAGCTGCAGCAGTTGGATGTTCTTCGGTTTGGCTTCCAGCCCATGCAGCGCCACGATCAGCGCGCGTGCGTTATCGTCAGTGGTATAGCCACGGGACCGGTCAGGAACCGAGTACCGGGTATGCTGCAGAATGCCAGTTTCGTCGGTGAGATTTACAAGATGACTAAAATTCGTTTCGGGCAAATCGGTGACCAGCGGTTCGGTCCGGCGCGGTCGGTTAAAACGCCCGGACCGGCGTCGTTCCTCATAAGCCCGCGTGAAGGATTCCAGATAACGCTGAGAAACCTCGGACCAAATCATCTGCCGACCAAAAGCATAGGCATTTTTACGGATTGCATGACGCTTCACCGGATTCTCCAGTAAATCGATGATTGCTTCGGCTAAAGCGCGCCCGTCCCGGAACGCAACCAGAGTACCACGACCGTCAGCCAGCAGCTCCTCAGCGTACCAATAAGGCGTAGACACAACCGCCTTGCCAGTGCCGAATGAGTAAGCAAGGGTCCCGGAAACAATCTGAGCCTCAGCCAGATACGGCGTCACATAGATGTCGGCAGCACCTAAGTATTCACAGAGCTCATACAACTCCACGAATCGGTTGTGAAAGATGACGTGGTCTTCAACACCGCGCACCCGGGCATGGCGTTTTAAACCCAGCCGGTAGACTTCGCCGTGCTCGCGCCTTACCGCCGGATGGGTTACGCCGAGCACGATGTAGACGATATTGGGGAACCGACGCACGACTTCGGGCAGGGCATCAATCATATATTCGATTCCCTTATTGGGTGAGAGGAGACCAAACGTCAGGAGCAAATCGCGACCTTCGACCCGGAACTTATCCTTGTAAAAGTTGGGATCCACGAAAGGCATGTCTGGGATGCCATGATGAATCAGGTCAATCTTCTCTTCGGGAACGTGGTATATCTCGCGCAGGAATTCGATTGACCGTTCACTCATGACCACCAGCCGGTCACTCAGCCGGCAGAGTTCGTTGATGACCCGGCGCTGGTCTTCATCCGGGGCGTGGAGTACGGTGTGTAAGGTCGTGACAATCGGCATCTGGAGTTGGCGAAGCGTGGTCAGTAGATAGCCGCCCGCGACGCCGCCGTAAATCCCGAATTCGTGCTGCACGCAGAGCAGGTCGGCTTGACCCATGTTCAGGAATTCCGCGAAGCGACGGTAGTCGGCAAGCTCGTTTTGGTCGAGTTCGAAGCGCACCCGGTCAGGATAGGCATAGCCTTCGGGAATATCGTTCATCACCGCCGCTAAGCAGGTGAGCTCCGGTGCTGCCGTTGCAATCGACTCGCAAAGGTCGCCGGTGAATGTTGCGATACCGCACTGTCGGGGTAGAGAGTTACCCAGAAAGGCTACCTTGCCAAACGGAAGTGATTGTTGTTTAAGTGTCAATATGCATCCTTGCTTCTCACAGCAATGGTTCACCCATATTATTCTTGGATTTTTTAGGCGAAGTTTTGAAATGCGCCAAAAGGCTGGAAAAACATTTTTCCCGATATTGCTCAGGGTACTGGTTAACTATTTCAATGATTTCGGTTAAATTCTTTTTTAGTTCAAACAGGACGATTACCTTCTTTCGGATTTACTTTTCTCTCAACTGATTTTACCTTTACCGGTAAATAATCAGAATTAAAAATGAAAAAATGCATTTGTTTCTTAAAGAGCAGGTCAATATATTTATAATTCATTCCTATCCATCAATTATTTATGGATCGATTACTCGGTTTGAAAAGTGATTATTTTTCATTTACTTCGTTACTATCTAATTGATTTTTTGTCGTTTGTCAAGAAGAAGTTTTAGGTTTCGGTCAGATTAAAAGATAAAATCAGAATTGTTCGGCAGTAATAAGGGTTGGAATCGGCAAGGTTTGAGCGTTTCAATATTTATGAATTAAATAAAATAATAAAAGTAAAGCAAGTCAATCATTCTGTGGTATGATATTAGAAACAATAACCTTGGTTCATCGTCCCAAACATATATTCGTGGCTTGAGGAAAGGAAAATCAAGAATCAATTAAACCCCTTAAATAATTAACCACGAATTCACACGAATTAACACAAATAATTAAACGAATACAAAAAATTATCCCTCTCCCTTGACAGGAGAGGTTAGGTGAGGGTGATTTTTTACATGTTGCATCGGTAGCTTCCACTTATTGTCATTGTGTTATGCGAAGCGGTGTGACTGAAAGAAGCACAATGGAGCGAAGCAATCTCTTTAATTTTATTGACACTATGCTATCTCTAACTAAAATTGCGTAATTCATAACAGGAGGAAAATATGATGCGTCAAATAACCATATTTATTCTTTTATGTTTTGCCTTATCATATGCCAGTTATGTTGTGGAATGGAGCTCATCGGTGTCGTATTCTTATGCCTATGTTTATACTTCGAATCAGCATATTAGCTATGATGTGGATGGTGACAGTATTCCAGAAGTTATCGTTTCAGACAGCTCTGCAGTAAAGATATTTAGCGGCGTGACTCATAATCTGATTTGGTCGATACCTACTTTACCCTATAACTATTTTTACTATCCTTATATTACTA
>JAOUPE010000100.1 GCA_029880025.1 Caldifarciminota bacterium | reverse complement strand
CTGGTTTATTCAAAGCCGCTAAAAAGTCAAAATGCTCAGAAGCGAATTTCTGATAAGAATTAATTTGACTCTCTTCAACTTGATTTTTGGTTAGTAAGAATAAGATTTTATCTTTAATTTGTTTCTTCAGTCGGGCAAAATCAACTTCTTCTTTTTCCTTAGATGGAAATTCGACACCGATTTCATATCGCATCGCATCTCGATGAATTTTTCTTTGGGTTGGTGGCGGATAGACTTGAGCAATCATCTTCTCATGTCTCATCTTAAAATCAATCGTATCTAATCTTTTAAAAAACTCAGTCCAGGAGGCTCCACAGGCTCTAAGGTAAAGAAGAATTATATATAGCGGTGGACTTTTTACTTTGCCACTTTCTAAACGTGATATATATCCATGCCCAGTTTTTGAAGATAAACCGATTCTTTCTGCTACTTCGGTTTGAGAAAGTGTAGACTTTTCACGAGATTTCCTTAAAAGTTGTCCAATTTCTTTTCCTAAAAATATATTCTTTAACATACTATATTGTGCCTAATAGGCACATAAAAATCAAGTCAAATTTTCTTCTAACTCGTTCCATCGGCAATCGCTTATCGTATTTTCGTCAAAGGGAGGGGGTATCGCCTAGGGGGTGGTCTCCTAAGTAGACTCGGAGGTAGACTCGGGAGCAGACCCCGGATTCGACTCAGGGATAGACTCGGAAGCAGACTCAGGAACCGACTCAGGGACAGACTCGGTAACAGACTCAGGAGCAGACTCCGGAGCAGACTCGGAACCAGACTCGGGAGCAGACAGGGGGGTAGACCCCTAAGCAGCCTGGGGAACAGACTCGGAGGCAGAGACCTATCAACATCTTGCGGCTATAGTGACAGTCACCTTGAAAATCGTCTTCACAAGTTACGAATATTCATCTGGTTCGAGAAGCAGATTTAAAATGTAAGCAGTTTTTAATGAAAATTCGTGTATTAAGTTCAAATAATAGAAAGAGGATGACCTTCGAGGCAATTTCTTAAGTAGTTCCCAAGATTATCCCTTAAGCCACCCCGATTGAAATATCAAAATTAATCGTTAATGACTTTTATGATTAGAACCAGTCCCCTAACTTAGCCCTTAGATTACTCCCTAAGCCGAACCGATAGCTTACCACTATTTGCCCCTTAGGCTACCCTCAAACCTACTCCGTAGCCAACCCCCAAGCCAGCTTCCTCACCCACCCCTTAGCCAATCCCCTATGCTACCGCCTAACCCACCCCTTATGCTATCCATTAGCCAACCCCCAAACCTACTCCCCAAGCTACCCGTAAGGCTACTGAGTAGGCTAATCCGGAGGCTACCCCCTAAGCTGCTCCCTATACCGTATGGGAGGTAGCTTAGGGCTAGGCAGGGGCTAGCCCCTACCGGCTTGTCAAGATAAATTTTCAGCCGTAAAATCAATGAGTTAGATAAAAGATTAATAAAATTAAGGTTTTTGCGGAAAAATATTAAAAAAATTAATATTCTATCTAAGAGCTTGAAACCACGAGATTTCAAAAATTTTCACAAGAAAGTCTATTCACAGAGACAGTAGAGGATGTAGAGAAATAAACCACAGATGCTACTCGAAGCGTCCACCGACTGAAAGGAGGTGAACACAGATTAAAATGATAAGAGAAGAAGTTAAACCACAGAGATAGCAGAGAAAGCAGAGATAAGAAATTAATAGAAAAGAGACCGAGCTAAAAGAGAAAAATGTCGGAGAGGTATCATTGCCTCAACTCTTCTATCCGACTGATGGGAAATTTCACTAAAATCACCAAAAAAACAGCCAGAAGGGTGCCCCCTAACCAGCCCCCTAGGCGATACCCCCTCCCTTTTACGAAAATACGATAAGCGATTGATGAAGGACGAGTTAGAAGAAAATTTGGCTTGATTTTTATGTGATTTATAATCACAATTTGTGAAGTGAAGTAACACTATGCCTAAATCAATAGTTTACCTGAACAATTTGACGTTTCTATTTCTTATGTAACTGAAAGAAAAGGACTTATCTAATCAGAAGTTATAGGGTAAGCTTAGCAATACATCTTATACTTTTTTTAGAAAGCTTTGAAAAAGTTATATTAGTTTGCTATGATTACAATGATTTTTTAGTATTTATAATCGTTGTAATCTTTATATCATAACTGTAATCAATACTCTTGAATCATTAAAAATTTACCTGCATTGAGAAGAAAGGATAGGTACCAATGTATGACCTTTTACCTCTTAAATCATGGATTATCCCAGCGGAAAAATTCAACCGATTTTCTTTTGATTGAATATTAATACCTGCTTCAACTGAAGTTTTACTTGAACCATGTGGTGCTCGCCAAGAAAATGAATGAATACTGAAACCCTCTTCTGGAATTTCATAACCTTTCAGTCCCAAATTGAAATCAAAGAGATGACCTAAATCAGTTATTAAACCGACTCGATAAGTAATTATCTCACCCACCCGGTCACTATACATACCTCTGCCAGTATGACTATAGGTCAATGCGATAGGGTATTTTATTATCCCAGTTTTCACCATAGTATAGGCACCTAAAAATAAATCGAAGCTTCGATAACTTAATAGTAAGTCATCATAATCAACTTCTCCTGCGGTTGGGAATTTTACACCACCACCTATAGCAAAATATATTTTGCTATCTTTATCACCGATTATCTTTTTTCGGACTCGCAATGAAAAATCACTAAATCCACTGGTATTTTTTCTATCCATTGGACTAATTCTTACAACATAGGGAATACGCAACCCAATTTCAAATGAATTTGGAATACTATAATTAATATTTATTGGTGTATTGATTCGGAAATAATCAAATGCCGTATCAGATATTGTTTTGCTAATAGAATCATAATAGCTACGTGTGCTTATTGGTTCAAAATGAATCGTAATATTAAGTTTCAATTCATCAGCAAGGTATATCTCGTAAGGCGATAAAGGCTCACCAGCGGTTCCGTTGAGATTATCCCAAACTTCGGGTAGAGGACCAGAAACCGGATTCGCTGAAACAAGGCTAAGGAAAAGTAATAAAGAGAGTGCGAAGGTTTTTAATCGAACCTTGTACATTTTAACCTCCTTGGTTAATAAATCCTAAATTAGAATATCAAAATAAATAACCAATTCCACCTCTTGGTTGAAAGAAATCTGCATATACAATATGGAAAAATGGTTCAATATGTTTAAAGAGCATGAGATTTGCTCCTACAACAAAACCGAAATTATTAAAAGACTTGTCAGTATAAGTTTTAAAATTCAAAGATGAATACTGTAGAACTTCATCATAAACATATGCAGGCGATATCCATAAAGTTACATTTTGCCCACGGAAGGAAAATATTCGTTCAATTTGAATTGTGCTTATGATTCCTCTTGTATTCTTATGATAAGTAGATGTATCCACGCTTTCATACGGAGACCTATCAAAGTAAAATATTTCATTGTAGTGGAAAGCTAAAGCAATTCTGAACTTTTTTATTTCAAAAACCCGAGAAATGATTCCTGCTCCAACTTTATAGCTTCGATAATTACGCTCAGGATATCTATCGTCCTTTATGGGCCAAACAGCGCCTTCAGCGGACAGTGTTATCCAATTACTTACTCCATATTTCATAAAAATTGACTCAACATACCAATTATTTCCCGAAAGAAAATCTGGTTTTAATTTGCGATGAATATTTTTCCAGAAATATCCGATTTCAAATTTTCCTGTTTTAAGTTCAGGACCCAAAACTTGTCCATTGGTAACATTGCTGCTGAATAAAAGTAATAAAAATAGATGACTAATAAATTTAAACCTCATCCATCCTCCTATTTTAGTTATTTCATTCTTTATCTTGAAAGTATTACTTTTTCTGTCTGCTTGAAGTCATCGGTTTCAAGACGGATAAAATAAACACCGGGTGAAACTCTTCTGCCTAAGTTATCGCGACCGTCCCAAATAAAGCAGTTACTGGTGACTGGTGACTGATGACAGGTGACTAATCTACCGGTTGCATCATAGATTTTCAATTTAATATCTTCAGGTTGATTGATTTGATAACTAATCGCTACTTTATCTTTAAACGGATTGGGCTGAATTCGTAAGAACGACAGAATTTTTGACCGCTCGATTTCAGTTAAACCGAGCCCGGAATTAAACCAGATTGTAACATCATTAGTATTATGATTGGCACAGCTTAAATCCAAGTCGCCATCCAGGTCAAAATCAGCGGCGTCAATCCCCCAGGGAGAATCACCAACTTCATATAAGGCAGCGCTTGAAAAAGTGCCATCACCATTATTCAATAATACGGCAATCGAATCTGCACCATTGGCACTTACCGCTAAATCAATATCCCTGTCACCTTCAAAATCACCGCCAGTAATGAACCTGGTGTAACTTCCAGTAGGATAAGACACCGGACTGGAAAAAGTTCCGTCTCCATTATTGAGTATCACCGTAACATCGTTACCGCTGTAATTCGCCGTCACTATATCAATATAGCCATCTTCATTAAGGTCATTGTCATAAAGACTTGTCGGGTTATCTCCAACCGGATAGTTAGCAAGTCCTGGAAATGTTCCATTTCCCCTATTCAACAGAACTGAGACATTGTCATTGCTGGCATTTGCAACAATGATATCTACATCACCGTCATTTTCGACATCTTTTACAATCACACCGCGTGCTCCAGCACCGGCTGAATAGGTATATGGTCCGGAAAAACTTCCATTGCCGTTATTGAGCATTATTTTCACATTATTACCTGAACCCCAGCCATCGGTCATTACTAAGTCAATATCGCCATCAGCATCAAAATCGCCACCAGAAACAGCTTGACCAAGAATAGCCGGTGCATAGGTAGCAAATTGGCTAAAAGTTGCATTGCCATTATTCTTAAGAATCACCAGATGAGAAGTGCCTGGTTCATTGTGGGCAACTGCCAAATCTATATCTTCGTCATTATCAAGGTCGGCTGCGAAAACCGATATCGGGTCTTGCACAACTGTGTAGTATGCTGGTGCAGCAAATGTTCCGTTACCATTATTAAGCAGCACCGCAATTTGACCCGGATTTGGATAGTCACTATTAGTTATGGCTAAATCATTATCGCCATCCGCATCAAAATCAGCCGTGCACATTCCTCTGGGCTCAGAACCAGCCGAATAATCCTGGCGGTTGTTAAAAGTTCCGTTAGAGCTGGTTGTGATTTCGACCATAAAACTCAAAGAAAAACCCCTGAGCTTCACGCCGCTTGTTGCCTGAATCTCCCTAGTCAAAAGAACTGTCACCAGTTCGCCATCAAAAAAATTACTCGAAGGGTCAAATGTTGCAGTCCGAGTTACACTGTCATAACTGATTGCTCCGGAATGAAGTCCTGACTTCGCACCATAGACAATGAAACTTGTATCATTGAGCGATGTCGGATTAATCTGAATATTAAATGTCACATTTACATTAGTCGATTTTGGCACACCGAGTTGATTTTGCACCGGATTGGTCGAAATGACCTCAAGCGCATCCTGGTTAAGTAGTATGGAAACGGCATCAGATGTAGTATTTGCTACACAAAGGTCAATATCTTCGTCAGTCTCGAAGTCACCAGCACAAACTGAATTTGGACTATTTCCGGCTGGATAATTAGTCGCTGCTCCAAAAGTCCCATTACCATTGCCGATAAATACCGAAATGTTATTCGAGCCACGATTAGCCACCACTAAATCAAGACTGCCATCACCATCAAAATCAAAGGTTGCGATTGAACGAGGGCTATTACCGGTCGGATAGTTGACCGCAGAACCAAAAGTTCCATTACCATTACCCAATAGAACCGAAAGATTGTTAGAGCCAGAATTCGCCACAGCTAAATCAAGATTTCCGTCTTCATTAAAATCACCAGGACATAATGACATCGGAATGGTACCAGTGGAATAATTAACCGCTGCTCCAAAAGTTCCATCTTCGTTGCCTAAAAGAATCGAAATATTATTGGAGTTTTCGTTGGCGGCAGCAAGGTCAATGAAACCATTATTGTCAAAGTCGCCGATGCCTACCGCTGAAGGTCTGGTTCCTGCCGAATAATTGACCGGTGAATTGAAACTACCATCGCCGTTGCCCAGAAGTATTGAGATATTATTGGAATTCGAGTTTGCCACTGCAAGGTCAAGATTACCATCAAGATTAAAATCGCCATTACCGATTGCATCGGCAAAATCTCCAGCCGAGAAATTCATTGCGGGTTGAAACGTTCCGTTACCATTACCTAAAAGTATTGAGACATTGTCAGAACCACTATTTGCCACAGCTAAATCAAGAATACTAT
>JAOUPE010000099.1 GCA_029880025.1 Caldifarciminota bacterium | reverse complement strand
TTGAAGAGAGTCATATTAATTCTTATCAGAAATTCGCTTCTGAGCATTTTGACTTTTTAGCGGCTTTGAATAAACCAGGAATGAAGATGGTTATTGAGAAATATCAAAAAGCTGGCTTCGAGCGGCATCTTATTTTTAAGATTACGAAGATTATCTATTCGGTCATTGGAGCCGAGCTTAAACGGATCGAAGCGAAAAAACCATTGCCAACCGAAAAGCAGGAGAAGATGGCGATTGGATTTACAAAATATCGGATAAGAATTGAGAAGATTGAAGCTGAAGTTCACAACCCAGCACTTATTTTATGTATTACATATACCTAATCCAAAACAAAAAGAATAAAAGGCTTTATTATGGTTACACAAGTAATCTTCGGCGTAGGTTTAAGGAACATAACAAAAATGGCGTCTGGGAATTGATTTACTACGAAGCATATCGCTCGGTAGAGGATGCAATAAAAAGAGAAAGAAAACTGAAAGATTATGGACAAGCAAGAACACATCTTAAGCGGCGACTGTCTAAATCATTATTAAAATAAGTGCTGGGTGAGTGTTCCAACTCCCTGGTTTTCATCCTACAAAGCCTTTACCCGAGAATGCTGTCGAGCTTTGTCGAATCGACCCTTCGTCGAAAAGACCCGACTCGGGAAGAAATATTATGGTAAAGCCTTTACCCCTCCCCAGGAAAGGAAAGAAACATTGGAACAGTCGCTAAATAAAATTATCAGCAGATGGAAAAAAGAGGGATTAAAAGAAGATGTCCTATTGAAATTAAAGGATAAAGTCATTTCCGTCTTTGGCGCCTTAAGATTAAAAGGAATGGTTTAAGAGAGTATAACCGCAGAGATAGCAGAGAATAAATAGGCGACCCAGCACTTATTTTATGTATTACGTATACCTAAACACATCTTAAGCGACGCCTGTCTAAATCATTATTAAAATAAGTGCTGGGTAGGTCGATTTTAACATTAATTATAACTAATGTTTTAAAGCGGTTTAGCCTTTAGTTGCCGGACTTAAGTTTTAATTAATACCGATACTCGATACGAACGCTTGCGGCAAAATCCGAACGAGCTGGTAAAGTATCAATGCCATCCGGATTTGTCACTTTGTAATATTGACCCGAAGCAAAGATTCTCAAATCAGGCATTGGCTGGAATGTGATTTCTGGTCCAAATGATAAATTGGTCTCAACAATACCTGAAGGAAATTTGGTTGAGATTGGACTTTGCTGCTCATCTATCCAAGCCTTGAACTTAAAATCACCGCGATTGCGGTCACCGCGCCGGGTATAAGATAATGCAAAAGATGGATAAAGCCAGGTAACCGGATAAAAGGTCGTCTTGAGATATATTTCATCTGCATCCGGACCTAATGGATTACCCAAAGGAACATCATATTGGTTATATGCAATATGGAAAATCCGATGATAGTAAGTATAATGGGTAATTTTGTTATATTCGGCACAAAAGTCAAATAAAGGGATGGGCAGAGTGTATAAACCGAGTTTTAAGCAATAGGAATTTGGATAGGTTTTAACCCGCTCGGATAATTGTTCCCAGTTATCCAAAAACAACTGACCGTAAACCTGAGTGCGCGGCAGATAATAGACAAAATCCCAGCCGACCAGGAAGTTATCGTCGTGACCAGAGTTTGCCTCTTCGAAGTATAATAAAAGTAAAGGGTTGATAAGACCAAAAAATGATTTGGTCTGGCTCGAATCCGGACTATGGACAACAAATAAGGCACTGCCTAACCGCAATCGGGAAAATAACGAAACCTCAATCCGTTGCCCAGAAAGGAAACGATGTTTTTCGCCCCAACCGGAAAGTGCGGCAGTAAAACCAAGAAGTTTAAGATTGCGATAGTTCCCTTTTAATTGAATCATATCCAAGGCTGGCGCTGAATCAGAAAGCATTACCGATTTTCTTTTGCCTGGTCCAAACGAGAGTTTGTCTCTGCCTAACTCAAGAATAAACCAGGGGATTTTGAAATTAAAATAAGCCTGTTCGATTTGCAAAGTTGCGATGTTCATCCAGGAATGGACACGGGTTCCGGGTACATGAGTCCCAGCCGAATCGCGAATATCGACTAACGTTTCACGGTACATTCTATATTCGAATCGGTCGAACAGGGCAATGCGTTTATCATAACCGGTGCCAAAAACCACGCCAAACGATGCGCTCTGATTTTGGGTATCGGCTTGTGCCCGGCTGAACAAATCGACCGAGATTTTCATTGTATCCGAACCGATAAGTTCAGGTAATTTAAGCCTAAGTAAAGGATTGCGCTGGGTATCGGGTCGATGACCGATTTCGGCTAACTCTTCAGAGAATTCTTGAATCAAACGAGATAAGAAAGTAGCTGTCGGAGGCTTGGGCTCATCGGTTATATAACTCAATGCCTCCTTAACCAAAATTGCCGCCTCCAGCCTTGTCCAGGGTTTGCTCGTAGCTGGTACTGTTCTAATCAGACCTGCAGTTTTTAGATAATCGATATAGTCATAGACCCAACTGTCAGTCCGAATATTCTCTAAAGGACTGGCAATAGAAAAACTAAAAACTACTAAAAGCAAGAGGGAAAAATTTCTGAAGGTTAATGAATTAAACACCGAGATACACCGAATTGACCGAAAACCACTGAAAGCATTGACTACCTGAGGTAGTGCTGGCATGTGCTTCAAGCACTTCGGTGCTTTTCAGTGTTAAATCTCCTTGTTTAATCGTTCTATTTTTCATTTGATAATACCTAACCAATCCCGGAGTAAAAATTGCAGTCGTCCAATCAGCAATGAGACACGTGCCATCACGGTATAACCGAATGATGCGCCAAAACCGACCATCAAGAATACGATTCCGGCTTCAGCCGCTGGTTTGGATATTCCCTTTCGTTCCCTCGAGAAGAAGAAATAGATAATCGTGCAGACAATACCAACCAATGAGACGACATACCAGAGTATTGAATCCCAGCGGCTGAGAACCTGAGTGGAAAGTAAACTGCCTTGAATCTGTTTTATGATATTGGCTTGGAGCACGGCTGGGATTGATACACCGGCACCATAGCCTAAGACAAATCCCATTGGAATTCTTATCAGCCACGAAAGTTTTGGGAAAAAGATACTGAAATAGAGAACACCCAATATCGTGGGTATGATATAAAGCAGATTACCTTGCCTGAACAGGGGTACGATTAAATCCGGATAAAGGAAATTGTGCCAGGTAATCGAGATAAAATAGCCGACCGAGACGCCAACATAAACATGCTCGCCTATTTTGTATAATGGGTTATCACCAAAAAGAAAGGAAAAGATGAAGAGGGTTAGTAACGCACCAACCCAAATCCAGAGATCGGTTGCGATTGCCATTATGACCTCCTTAACTGGAACGAAACAGCGAATAACACTGAAATATCTGAAAACACCGAAATGAATTCAGTGTCCTTCGGTAGATTCGGTGTCTCTCAGTGTTTAATTTCTTATTGTGGTTCATTTTATTTCTTTCTTCTCGCTAAAAAGTAGCCGACATTACCGAGCACGATTAATATCATTATTGCCAGATGGGCTAAGGATTGAGAATCCATTGCCTGGGATGCGGGTTTGAAAGCCTCAGAATATCCTGCCTTTTCAACCAAAAGTTCGTATTCAGAAGCCCCTTTCATCCCATCGATTAGCCCAACCAACTGTCCAGTTTGTAAATAAGGATAAGCATCAGCCGCTGAAACCGCTGTTACACCAGTCCCGACTCTTACCCCAAATCGGGCTTGGGCATAAGGAAGCCAGACCGTATTGAATCCAGGGTCACCGGCTGACAAAGTAACGAGTAAAGGAATATCCCGGTAATTATTCACCCCAGCCATCATCGGAAAAGAGTCAATCGGTTTGCCATAATAGTCGGTGGAAAAGGTCTCTTTAATCGAACGTCCCATGCCCAGAACCACTGCACTTACTCCTGGCTTCCAACCTAAAAAGACATAGTCTTTGCCGTATTCTTTTTGGTACTCCTGACCGACCGTGGTTAAAGCCTCTTCACCCAAACCGACCCCGGTCACCCATAAACCCATTACTATTACTCTAACATTACGGGCAAAAGAATGGCGAAGTATCGAAACGAGCATCGGGTAAAGTTCTGGCATTGACTGGGGGTCAAAGTCGACTGAGATTAACAATGGTTTATTGCTGGGTTTAAGTTCATCAATCGCCTTGAACAAATCATGAACTCTTGGTGATAGACGCCCGACAAAACCAATCGGTGATATTAATGGTATGACAATGACAACCGTCAGAACAATAAAGATGATTCTGCGGTCAATCTTACCTAATAGGTCAGCAATCTTCACTATCGCCTCCTGCCGCCAAGCCAGCCGCGTTCAATGCCTAATATTATCTTAAGTGAAGTCGCAATCATTCCTAACGCCACGCCAAAAAGGATGGCTCGTTTTGCCGCCATATTTGGAACATTTAAAACCCAATCAGCTAAATCCGGCAATTTCCCGGAAATTGCGGTGCCTAAAGGTACTTTTCCCAGCATCACGATGAAGGCGGCAATCAAAAGTAAAGTTGCCTCTCGGGTTCGGGCACGAAATGCTCGGTAAGCAGCCGAAGCCATATAATAGGCAAGAATCGAAAACATCGTCGCACCTAAAGGAACCATTATATTATTATAGATGGTTCGGAGTGGAGTTCCGGCTTTAACTCCCCAACCCAGACCGATTACTGAGGTTATAACTAAACCTAATAGGGTGAAAATACTGTAAAACCAATCTTTCTTCTGCCGTTTAATTTTCTCAATCGAACGGAAAGTAATACTGCGTACGCCTAAGACCAAGGCGAAGGCGGTAATGATACGTATCCATTTTACCGCTAAATCAAAAGTCTGTTCGGATAACCGGTGGGGAATAAAAAACTGGACAATCATGACGATGCCCACAATAAAACAGATTGCTAAAGGAATTCTTTGCTGCATGCTACCTCCTATAATTTGTAGCCACGAGATTAACACAAGATTGACACGAGATAATCTGGTGAAAATCTGTGAAATCTTGTGGTTCCTTAAATCTTTTTCTTTGTGTGCCGGTGTGCATCTGTGGTTTCAGTTCCTAACCAACATTAAACAATTGCCAGATTTGTACTATGAAAGGAAGTTTGAAAATTGATGATAAAAGGATTAATCCAGAACTTACCAAAAGGACAATCAAAATTATCATCTTGCCATAGTCCTGACCAGCCAATGAGCCTAAAAGTAATGGTTCACGTGAAAGGTAAGCCGAAGCCGCATAAAGTTCTTCACCGATTAATGTATAGTCGCAAGCGGTAATAAAGAATGGTAATTGATGAACTGAATCGGTCCCGGCAATCTGGATTGCACCAGTAGTGGCGCCGGTCTCAGCCAGAATTAAGGATTCTGCCCAGAACATGCCGATAAAGAAATTAGCCGCGGGTTTTTCCCGCACCATTATCCCATCTACTGCTGCTGCATAGGCGAATTGATTGTCACTGACAAAAAAGATATTTTCTGTTTTGAATACATCGGGTCGCCCGACACTGGTGTAAGCCTCTCTCGTCATCTCTAAAGCGACTGTATAGACAATTGGGTCGCGGTTCGGAACTAAAAGGGTTGTTTCATATTGAGCAGTTTTTTTTGCCACTTCGCTGAGAATATTAAGCGAAGCGATAGTTGCGATGTCACTAATCGTCGAAAGACCTGGAACATAGAGTATCGGCTTACCCATCTCGGTAGCGCGACCGACCGCATCTTCAACCGCATCCAGACCTGAAATTCGACGGATAAAAGGCGCTTTACCTTTCCGTGAACGAGCGATGAAATAGAGAATCAAGCCGGAAAAGATGATAACACCAATCAGGACGTTGGTGCGATTGGTATTGAACCATTGCCCACGACTTTGAACCGGTTGAGAAATTTCCGATACGGCTCGCATCGTATCGGTTACCGCTGCAATCTGATATACGTATTTTACGCCGTCCTCAACCTTATCATCGAAAAAACATCTTTCTCCGGACATAACACTACCAACAAGCTCGAAGCTTGACCCGCGGTCTGCTTCCAGCCGACGCAATATTTCATAACGCTGAACCATAGCATCATCGGGCGATAGTTGCCATAAAATGGTTATACTCTTGCCATGGTCATTGGGTGTATCGCGTGCAATTATATCGGATGGTGGTCCAATTGCATTTAGCGAAGTAGCTAATAGGAAAATACCAATTGCCAAGAATCCGCCTAAAGCGGGTAAAGTTGATTTTGCGTGAAAATTCATCGCTGCTACCTCCTCATTTATTTTTATTAAATCGTCTTCTTTTTTCTTTACAAACGCAGGGGATTTTTTTACATTTAGGGCAACCCTTTTGATATTTTTTGGTTGCCTGTTCCAAA
>JAOUPE010000098.1 GCA_029880025.1 Caldifarciminota bacterium | reverse complement strand
CGGCTAAATCTTTTTGGCGTTTGCTCGGTCGGCGAGTAGTATCCTCGTAAGCCCAGATTTTACCCTGCAAAACATCCTCTAAAGTCGCTACCGGTATTTCATACCCTAAAACATTTTTGTTTACTGACCTGCCAATAAATTCCTGATACCTTGAACCAGTCCGGATTTGAATGCGCAAGTCTGAATCTGGACTGGAGACATTGATAATATGAAGTTGTTCTTTTACCGAGAACCGTGGCGTTAAGATTTTAACCAGCTCGGTCACTCGTGTTGCGGCAATGACTATATCTAAATCGAGACTTACCACTGGTTCACAATAAGCGTTAACCGCTAGACCACCGACAACACAAAACTTTATATCTTTTTCTTTTACGATATCAAGAAATTTCTGAAAGAAATAACTTTGGCTATTGGTTACTTTATTCATGAAATCTTTTTTGGTCATAATCAATAATAACTTCATCCGAAGATTAGTCAAGACTTTGACGACTAAATGATTAGATTAGAGGAGATTTCCTTAAAAATTCTTCTTGACAATCGATTAAATCGGATTAGATTGGTTTTAAAGAGAATCAATATGCTACTAAGGATTTTCATTAGATTTTACGGATTTGCCTCAAATAATCTGAAATGAGATATAATGAGTTTTCCGGTATTATTCGTAATTTTTTCGCGAAACACGCTACACGGACACGATTCACGGCTTTTCTCCTCACTGCTATCTTCTCTCTGCTCCCTACTTTTTTACTTGCCCAAATGGAATGGATTTGTTCAACTCCTTCGGCTGAATGGTCAAGTAAGAAATGATGTCTGGCATTCTACTGGGCTTGGGATTGAGGAACCTGAGATTGCCACGCCTTCGGCTCGCAATGACGGTGAGGTGATGATATCTCTCAGAGGAATTACCCCCGGTATCGATTTCCTCCACTTAAAACGAAAATCTTCCACAGCAATAAATAAGATGGTGAAACTGGATTAATATAAACATGAAAAGAAATATTATTAAATTTTTGATACAAAGAAGGTAAAAATGCGAAGAGTAAAATTTTCTGCTGTTAGGTTTTTAACCTTACTTACCTTTGGCTTTTCTTTGGCTCAGACTGGAGCAAAATATCTGGTTATATGCCATGATACTTTTAATATGACAATCCGACCATTAGTCGAATGGAAGACCAAGAAAGGAGTGCCGGCAGTAAGTGTGCCATTATCCCAAACCGGTAACACGCCAAGCCAAATCAAATCCTACATACAAAATGCTTATAACACCTGGAACCCAAGACCAGAATATATTCTTTTAGTGGGCAGTCCGGATTTACTGCCTTCATATAACTTTAGCACCTTTGCTTGTTCTGACGACTACTATGCTGATATGACCGGTTACTATGACATTGAGCTTTGTATTGGACGTTTTCACTGTGCAACCATATCACAGTGCAGCGTGATGGTTGCAAAGACGATTGGTTATGAAAAAAGTGAGACGATGCACGATTCTACCTGGTTTACCAAAGCCACAACCATCGTCAAAGAAGATAATCCGCCTGACCCTTATTACCAAGCGGATTGCCGTTATATCCGAAATCTATGGCTGGAGGCAAATTACGCTCAGATTGATAGCTTTATTAACACTAACGGTAATAACCAAAATGATGTCATCAATGCGATAAATGACGGTAGAGCCTTTGTTGTCTATCGTGGACAGTCAGGAGGGCACTGGGGTCGACCATTCTACTTTCTTCCTGATTCTACCGATAATGGCTATAAATTACCAATTGTTGTTTCCGGGACATGTGCAACCATGACTTTATTTCCCTGGGAAACAATGCTCGGCGAAGAATTCGTCCGAGCCGGAACAGTCCAAAATCCTAAAGGCGCTGTTGCTTTCTTTGGAACAACCGATATTAGTAGTCATGTTTCATTACAAAGAGGGACAGCAACCAAGGGGTTTTTCCATGCCCTTTATCGAGACAGTATTTACAAATTAGGGGGTATGGCAAAAAGAGGAAAATTTATTCTTGATTCCTTATTCCATAATCAGCAGGCACGATATATGGAATGGAACCTACTCGGTGACCCAGAACTTGATGTCTGGACTAAAACACCCCAATTATTCGCCGTTAATCATGACACAATAGTGTTTGTCGAGTCGACTGATTTTTCAGTATCAGTCAGCTACAGCGGTGAGCCAGTACGCAATGCGTTGGTATGTGTAATGATGGATAGCACCATTTATAACTATGATTATACTGACAGCACTGGTCAGATAACTTTTTCTTTCACTCCCCAACATATCGGCACATTACAGGTTACCGTGACTGGTCACAATTATCTTCCTTACGAAGGAACAGTTAGTGTCCAACCGGTGGGAATTGAAGAACGCGCGACTCTCAACGCTTTACGCAAAACGCTAACAATCTATCCCAATCCAGCAAAGTCCGTGATTCGTGTCCGTTATCCGTGGACCGTAAATACCATCAAAATTTTCGATATGTCAGGAAAAATGATAAGAGTGATTAGCTTGTCTGACTTTCGGTGGACTCGCAATGATGCTGAGCCAGAAATATCTCTGAAAGGAATAAATCCGGGCATCTACTTTTTACAGCTTGGGGCTGTAATTAAAAAATTACTTGTATTTAGATAGATTAGTTATTGCACAATGTTATGCGATTCTTAGATGTTGCATAATATATGTAGTGGTAGTTTTTTGTGTCAATAGGTTACCAGATTTGCCAAAAAAGTATTTAGCCAACCCCAACTTTTTGTAAAATGGGAGGTTATCATGATAGGTGAATTATGTCATCCTAAGTTCAAACGAAGTATAAGACCTGATTATTTGGTTTATGTTTTGGTTGTGGTTCTGTTTGTTTCGGTCAGTTTTGCTCAGGTTAAGGTTTTATATAAGATAAGTGAAGTGGTCGGTGATACTATTGATTTGGCAGAGCGAAACCAGTATAGCCTTTTTCCGGCAATTGAAGATTTCATATCCGCTCGATTTCTGGTCAATGCAGATTCAGTGTATATAGCCGAAGTCAATTATGGAAACAAAGATTCGATAAAAATATTAAGACTTAGGTTGATGTCGAGAGAAGTGGAGAGAATAAAGTTCATCATCGAGCACCCAGAGTTGATTGAACAGCAGGCAAAACAAGACACTGAAACGGTCATTGCTGTTTTCGACCGTTTCTGGTCAACCATCGAGGCACGAAGGATACCGGACTCGGTTGATGTTGCTCCCCGGTCCAAAAAAAGTGATAGGGTAACTTGGATAATACGAGGAACAACCGTTGGTGCCGCAATCGGTCATTTAACAGCAACGGCAGTGGTGAGTGGTATACCCGGCGAGATGCGGATACCTCCCACCGAAGAAATCGGATGTTTTGGTGCTCGTTGTTGCGCTGAACAACAATTTGGTTGTGGAGAATTAGTCCCATCACCCAAGCCGATATATATGATAAACTTAGGAGTCTATTATATTGTTACCAGCTTAATTACTGGTGCGGGAACTGTTGGTGGATACCTGCTGGGCGAGGTGGGGTCAAAAAAACCTTCTGTAAATATACTGAAGGTCGAGAGAACTAAAAAAGGTACGGTAATAAGAGTTCTCACCTGGATATTTAGCCCGATGATTGCGGTTGGAGCTATAAACGCTTTGGGTTATATGTCGAAAAGTATCCTTGATTCTTCCGAAGATAAAAAAGCGGTTGACCTAATCGAAATTGCTCTGCCTGTAGGCATTGTTGGTTTTGGTGTAACATTTGAATTCGTCAGGCTTGGTTACCGAATTGCCAATGCGGTTGATCGGCACGAGGCTTTAAGGAAAGCGCGCCGTCCTTGATTCACAGATTATGAATATTCCCATAATTTTTGATGATAAGAGTATATCTTTAATTCTTCTTAATAATACAATCTCAATATGTATTTTTAAGACTATAGTTTTTTCTTGAGCGATATGAATAGACCTAATTTACTAAAATCAATTATTAATAGTAAACGAAAAAAGGAGGTGGGAAGTTACTTGATATTTTGAAGTTGTTTTAAATAAGTCTGCGAAAGGAGGCAACAATGCAGACAAAAAGATACATTATCATAACAATGGTGCTGGTAATGGCTATACCGGCTATTGCTGATTGGGTAACGACTAATATAGCAGCAGGAGATTTACCCTATGCTGTAGCGGTGAATCCGGTGACCAACAAGATTTATGTGGCAAATTCTGGCACTGCTAATGTGACAGTAATTGATGGGGCGACCAACAATACAACAACTGTAACAGTAGGAAATGAACCTTATAGCGTAGCGGTGAATCCGGTGACCAACAAGATTTATGTGGCAAACCGGACTAGCGATAATGTGACGGTGATTGATGGAGCGACCAATAATACAACAACTGTATCAGTAGGAGATGGACCTTATGCCATAGCGGTGAATCCGGTAACCAATAAGATTTATGTGGCAAACCGGACTAGCGATAATGTGACGGTGATCAATGGTGTAACCAATGACACAACAACTGTACCAGTAGGAAATATACCTCAATGTGTAGCAGTGAATCCGGTAACCAATAAGATTTATGTGGTTAACCGGGGTGGTGGTAATGTGACAGTGATTGATGGGGCGACCAACAATACAACAACTGTAACAGTAGGAAATGATCCTTATAGCGTAGCAGTAAATCCGGTTACCAACAAGATTTATGTAGCAAATAAATTGAGCGATAGGGTGACGGTGATTGATGGGGCGACCAATAACACAACAACTGTAACAGTAGGAAATAATCCTTCTAGCGTAGCGGTGAATCCAGTGACCAACAAGATTTACGTGGTAAACGAGATTAGCTATAATGTGACGGTGATTGATGGGGCAACCAATAATACAACCACTGTATCGGTTGGGGTTCGCCCTATTTGCGTAGCAGTGAATTCAGCGACCAACAAGATTTATGTGGCAAACCAGAGTAGCGATAATATGACGGTGATTGATGGCTCGACCAACAGTACAACAACCGTACCAGTAGGAGATTGGCCTCTTGCTGTAGCAGTAAATCCGGTAACCAATAAGATTTATGTGGCAAACAGGAATAGCGATAATGTGACGGTGATTGATGGCTCGACCAACAATACTACTACTGTAACTGTAGGAGATAGACCTCGTGATATAGCGGTTAATTCGGTGACCAACAAGATTTATGTGACAAACACTTGGAGCAATAATGTTACAGTGATTGATGGAGCGACCAATAACACAACAACTGTATCGGTAGGGGATGAACCTTTTTGCCTAGCGGTTAATCCAGTGACCAACAA
Source organism: Caldifarciminota bacterium (assembly GCA_029880025.1). GTDB lineage: Bacteria > Hydrothermota > Tepidihabitantia > Tepidihabitantales > JAOUPE01 > JAOUPE01. The sequence goes on along the minus strand of JAOUPE010000098.1, from coordinate 1,144 downwards.
GATTTATGTGGCAAACCGGACTAGTGGTAATGTGACAGTGATTGATGGGGCAAGCAATGACACAACAACTGTACCGGTAGGAAGTAGACCTCATGGCATAGCTATGAATTCGGTAACCAACAAGATTTATGTAACAGGTTCTGCTAGTGATAATGTGACGGTGATTGATGGTGCAACTAATCACACAACTACAGTATCGGTAGGGGATGGACCTTTTACCGTAGCCGTGAATCCGGTTACCAACAAGATTTATGTGACACATTCTAATATTGCTAAGGTGACAGTAATTGATGGAGCGACCAATGACACAACAACTATACCGGTAGGAGATGTACCTCAAGGTGTGGTGGTGAATCCGGTGACCAACAAGATATATGTTACAAATAATGGCAGTGATGATGTGACGGTGATTGATGGGGCAACCAATAATACGACTACTGTATCAGTAGGGGATGCCCCTTTGGGCGTAGCGGTGAATCTGGTGACCAACAAAATTTATGTAGCAAATAATTATAGTGATAATGTGACGGTGATTGATGGCTCGACCAACAGTACAACAACCGTACCAGTAGGAGATTGGCCTCTTGCTGTAGCAGTAAATCCGGTAACCAATAAGATTTATGTGGCAAACAGGAATAGCGATAATGTGACGGTGATTGATGGAGCGACCAATCACACAACGGCTGTATCTGTAGGAAATATACCTCATTCTGTAGTAGTGAATCCGGTTACCAATAAAATTTATGTAACAAATAATAATAGTGATAATGTGACGGTGATTGATGAAGTGCCAGTAAATGATACAAAGGTAAGAGTACAAATAGATGCTTTACCGAATAATGTAACTATTGAAGCTTGTCCATTATTAACTGGTAAAGGAGTAAATCGTTCGACCCCGTATCGTACCAATATGATGGGTGTGCTGAACTGGCTCAATACTGCCCAACAGCCCTGGACCTGGGCACAGATTACCAGCGGCGCTGGAACCGATTCAATTCAATGGGAATGGAGCTGGGGACAAGACTCGCTAATTGCCGGTGAGAATCTTTTGTGTATGGTTCCTCTGGAATCCGATGCTGGGATAACTAATAATGAAGGGCTTGGCTCACCATTTGCCGGTAATATGCAGGTTTATCCAGTCTAT
>JAOUPE010000097.1 GCA_029880025.1 Caldifarciminota bacterium | reverse complement strand
TAATCTTTTTTATTTTTGCCACTTTTTTCTTTGCTCTGTTACAAATTATAAATCACAAAAGTAAAGTATCAAAAGGTGTCATTTCAATTATTATCTTTCTGGTATTTCTAACCGGATTTGCCCAAGAAACGCATAATTTGGAGATAATTTGGACAATTCCTGGTAACCCAGTTCTATTTGCATTTGGTTATAATTTAGCAAGTGGTGATGTGGATAATGATGGTCATCCTGATATAATCGTTTCGGCTGATACTTTTGTAGAATCCGGTGGAACAACCCCATATCGTGGAAGAGCATATCTTTATTATGGAAATGGAATTGGCGATACTGTTCCAGATGTTGTATTTAAGAGTGCTTTTGTTAAAGGCAGCACACCGACAAGAGTCCATTGTGCAGATTTAAATGGTGATAATTTTGATGATATAATTATGGGCGAAGAGCAGGCGAACGAAGGCTTTGGTGGAATTGCAATATTTTTTGGGGGAAATCCGATTGATACGATTCCAGATATTGTTAAGCCTGGTAGGAGACCACAGGACGGCTTTTTCGGTTGTGCAGTTGGTTCGGGTGATGTGAATGGTGATAGTTATAAAGATTTGATTGTTGGGGCTTATGGCGCCGCTCCAATGCCAGGTGGGTTCCTAATGGGAAGGGTTTATATCTATTATGGTGGACCCAATTTTGATACAATTCCGGATGTGATTCTGAATGGTGGGCATAACAATGACCATGAAGCCTTTGGCAGAACGGTATCAGGTTCGGGTGATGTTAATAATGACGGGTTTTCCGATGTCATTATTGGCGCAATGAATTACGATTGGGATCGGGGTAGAATATACATATATTTGGGCGGTAACCCTATGGACACAATTTATGATATAGCCATGTCGGGGGAAGAACAAGGTCAATCAATCGGGCAATTTGGGGTTGATTTTACTAATAATCTTCAGGCTTTTGACCATGCAATAACCAGTACACCTCTTTGGGGACCTACTAATCCTCAGGGTTACAATCCAGGGAAGATATACGTCCTTTTCGGTGGTAATCCGATGGATAGCATCCCAGATGTTTGGATGATTGGCAGAACCGATGCGAGCACATTAGGTATGAGCATTAGCTCTGCCGGTGACTTGACGAATAATTTTGATGGTGAGATAATTTCAGGTGGGCCGGTAGAGTACAACAGTAAAGGAACATCGTATATCTGGCTTGGTGGGGCTTCTTTAGACACAATTCCTGACGCCTGGCTAAGAGGAATACAATACGATGATGGAATTGGTTGGATGGTTGCTTCAGCAGGTGATGTTGATGGCGATGGTAGGGATGAAATTATGGTCTCAAACTACGCTTCAAATCATACACCCAAAAGGGTGTGGGTTTGTAAATATACAGGACAGGGGATTGAGGAAAATCGCTTACCGTTCACCGCTAATCGCATACCGCTGGAAATGAAACCTAATCCTGCAAAATCCGTGGTTCGTGTACGTTGTCCGTGGTTCGTAAAGGAAATAAGAATTTATGATATAGCTGGTAAAATAGTAAAAGTACTTGATGTTGATAAAACACCCAAGTCAGGGCAATTTGAAATGAAATGGGATTTACGAGATAATAATCAAAGGAAAGTGGCGAATGGTATTTATTTTATTGAGGTTACAATAAATGCGGAAAGCGGAATGCGGAATGTGGAATTAAGACAAATAAGAAAAATTACAGTGATAAAATGAAATTGGAAAGACTTGGAACTCGGATTGATGTTAAATCAAAATCCGGGATTATGCATCCTATCCGCCTAAGGCGGACAGGTCAATCGTCAGAGGTTTACCCTGTTAGAAATTTTTGGAGTAGGGACTTCAGTTCCGCAGTTCACAAGAGTTTTAAAGACCCTACCCCAAGCAGAAGTATTGCTGTTTTGGAAATTTCTAACAGGGCTAATCCGTCTTTTGTCCTTACGGAACCAAAGGCAAAAGGCTATGCCTCTGAGTGTAATGAGTTATTTGGTTCCAGAAGGATTCAGTCTTTATGAGACTTAGATTGGATTCTTCAGCAGTTATAAAAAGTCTTAGAATCAATAATGGAGGTGAATTATGAAAAGCCTCTTAACAATCCTTGCCATCTTCTTGTTTCTCTGGGTAGGCGGTGTAATCGCCCAAGAAGATGAAGGTTATGAGAGCGATGGGACACTGGCTAGCGATGCATCTATTGATGCGCCTGTTGATGGAAGAGCACTAAACGGCATCTTCGCTTACCAAGAAGGCGACTATGCTTGTTTTTGGATGGTTGCAGATTCTGGGTTGGTGCTGCGTTATCGAGGTGAAGACGGACCCGGATATCCCAATGTTAAAAGCTTAAACCGTTATGTCGGTACCCCTCCGCATGATAGTCTGCTTGACCCAGCCCATAATCTTATGAGTATATCATTTGCTCCTTACCCCAACAAAGATATAGGTTGGATTGTTGGCTATGTGAATGGCGGAACTGATAAATGGAGGGGTGTAATCTATAAGACGACAAACGGAGGCGTAGACTGGTCGGTCCAATTTCCTGTGGTAGTTGAAGGAATAAGTATTCCTTTTCTTAAAGTTCAGGCGATAAATGAAAACTATGTCTGGGTCTCATGTGGACATGGGTATGTGCTCTGGACAGGAAATGGCGGTGCCAACTGGGAAGTAAAAACAAAACCTAGTGGCGATACCCATTTTGGCTGGTTAAGAGGAGTTTATGCCTTTAGTGATATGATTGCTTGGGTTGCAAGTGACCAGTCCGGATTAGTTGCTAAGACGATTGATGGAGGCAATAGTTGGACTATTTGGTATCCAGGAGAACTCATTCAACCTCAAGAGAACCTTGTCTACTTTGATATTTATCCAGGGAATAGCGATGCAAAGGTATATCTTGCCGCTTCAAATGGATTAATGGTTTATACGACAGATGGCGGCGAAACTTGGAGAAAAGAATATGTGGACAGACGCATTGATCGTTATCAATGGTGGAAAGCACTCGCTCGTCAGGATGGAACTAAACCCGACCTTTTTGTCGGAACCGGGAGTGTAAGAAAATGGAAGTATCTCGGATATTCATCATCAAAGTACGATTTTAATGACATCGCTTATCTCGAAGATGGATGGGATAACGAATGGTGCGTAGCCATTGGTACACCAAGAATTCTTGGAAGCCGTCTAAAGCGAAATTACCAGTATTGGTATAAATGGGACGACACACCGGAATTTGAAATTACAGTAGTTGATGCAATAAGTTCCTCAAATAATGTAATAATACGTTTGAGGATACATAATAACACAAGTCGAGACACACTCAGAGTGCAAATCTTCCAAAGCCCTTGCAAGGAAGCTGGAGAAATGTTGACGACAAGTAAGTATAGAGCTCTTTTTACAGAAGGATATCTTTTAACAAATCTTCAGCAGCATGGAACTTGCGATAAAGAAATTAATTATACGCCTTCTGATTCAGTGACAAATTGGTATGGTGCTTGTTTGTATCACGAAGAAAGAGATGCTTTTCCGCATCCTATTTATTATAGCCATAATGTCGACATGGCTAAGGCATATGATGCTTCTTTCTATCAACGTCCGCAAGATCCTTCAAATTTGACCGTAAATGATCGCCCAAATGATCACGGATATCACGTAAACCTTGATTGGAATGGTCCATCCCCTATGTATTATCTTATTTGCAAAGAACTCGATGATACGAAAATTTATGTCGAACCTTATTGGCGAGATGCAGAACCGTATCGAGGCGCATTATGGGACGAAACTATGTTTTATCATACTCGTCCACATTCGACATGGAACTTCACTCGTGTGCCGAATGAGTTTTGGATGTGGTCCTATGATTATCATGCCACTTCTACATGCAGCACTTCAAATGAAGGAGCTTCAATTGATAATGTTGGTCCTCCCCAAGTAACTGGATTTTCAGTATCCTACAATCCAACTTTGGATTGGATTATTTTTAAGTGGGATGAAGTCACTCGGGCAGAAGAACCGAATATGGGCGGTTATTGGGTTTGTGTCAACTTCGGTCCTGGTACTCGTCCGATTCATAAGACGATACTAACCCGCAATTACTTTATTTGTAAAGCCAACTGCAGCTGGCCTGTTTGGGGCTTTAGCGTTTACGCTGAAGACCGTTCTGGTAATAAAGGACCGAATTCCACTACGGTTGATATTCCAAAACCTGCTATTCAAGCTACCTCGCCTTACGCCACCGCTTTTAATCAAGGCAGACATCTGGCGCGGTTTAATGAAACCAAAGAATTGCATTTGGTTTATGAAACTGAGGGCAATGTTATCTATTGTTATTCTCAAGATAATGGGAAAAACTGGTACAGTGAAGCACTCGGTAATGGTTACTTCCCTTGCATTGCAATTGACCAGAATGGTTTAGCTTGGATTGCTTACTGGCAAGATGGCGATATTTTGTGTAAGATAGAAACGTCAAAAAATTCTTGGAAGGAAATAATAGTCTATGACGGAAACGGCACTACCAACTGGGCTGGTCCACCTGCAATTGCTTTGGGAACTATACCTGATGTTAGTCCTGAACCACCAGCTTTTGCTTACATAACTTATCCAACATACGAAGGCGATGAAATGCCTGAGATGCCTGCACCAGGACCTTATCCAAGCACTTATTCCTGTATCAAACTGAGTATTCTTGATACGATTGATATTGCTCATTACCTGATTGACGAAGGAGATGCTGACTTTCCGGTAAGCGACCCGGCAGTAGCAGTTACACCGGCTGATTTACTACATCTTGTCTGGCAGAAAGAAGATGAAATCTGGTATACAACGAACATCGATAAGATTACTTACGATAACTGGCAAAGTGTCCAAATCCAAGAAAAGACTAATATCTCAGATAGTCCAGGCGAATCATCCCAACATCCATTTGTCGAAGCCTACGGCGAGAATGTCTATGCTGCCTGGAAAGAAGGAGAGCCTGGTGAGATTTTTAGAAGAACCAAAAATCTACCTTATGCTGTATGGGGCTTGCCTGAAAACATCAGTCAAAGTCCTGACCAGGAATCAGACTATCCGGTCTTGGCAACCTCGGATGTTGTTGCGTACCAGGAAAAGATTGATGATGAAAACTACGAAATATTCGCCCGGATTCAAAGTGACATAGTAAATCTGAGCGAGACCGGGAATCCATCCAAATACCCTCATATCGTGGTTGAACCCCCAACTCCAATCGAGCCTGAAATTGTGATTGACGCGATTTGGACTGAAGAAATCACACCCAACACACTTTATGAAGTAAAATTCAAACGCTATCAGCATTTACCTGGTCCTGAAGGTATGGGCGCGTATATTTCAGTTTCGGTTGGAGATAGTGTCCCTTCACCGTATTGCGAACAGCGCGATGGTTATATTGACTATAGCGAATTCTCATGTGATTATAGTAATGCTTCGCTTATTTACAATATCCCTTATCTTCACCCGAAATCAAATTACCTCCTAAGAGCCGTTGTTTATAAAGAAGGTGGAAGTAGCTGGCAAGAAGAGTTTTACGTTGATACTACCTATATCACTGAGATTATCTACGAACCAAGCATTCCTGAGACGATTCAAGTTGTTTTGCCCAAAGAAACCTATGAGAATGACTTTGCGATAGGCAATGAAATCGAAAGAATCTTGGGTTCTAATGCCGTGCTGGCTGATTTGAAGATTTTTGAAGTTAGCCTTTCGGATACATCAGGCGGAGGTGGAGGACAAGGAAACCGAACCGATATAAAGCAATTTGCATTATACCAGAATTGTCCGAATCCATTTAAAGACTTAACGAAAATCTCATTTGCCTTACCAAAAGAATGTAAAGTCTCGCTATTTATCTATGATGTTACTGGGAAAAGAGTTCGAACGCTAATTAATGATAAACTGAAACCTGATAACTATCAGCTAAGATGGGATGGAAAAGATGATATGAAGAGGGACCTTGCACAAGGTGTTTATTTCTACCGTCTCCAGACTGAAGACTTCAAGGCTACTAAAAAGATGGTGCAATTGAAGTAGCTATTTACTAACAAGGAGGCGTCCTGAACCTGAATCAGGTTCAGGACGTTTTTGTTTGGAATAATATTGTAATCAAGAATGGTTATTGAAATCCAACTTCAATAGCCGACAGTTTGATAAATTCCCTCTTAAGCATACCCATAACCAGAAAGACTCGGTGTCAGGTCTTGACATATGACAGAACCCCTGTAACTCTGAGAACACAATATATACTACCGAGCCCGATTCGGGCGAAGGGTCGATTCGACTGGCGGACAGAAAAAATAAGGGACATTTTGGGGTCAACAAACAAAAGTCAAAATTTAACCACCAAGGACACGGGAAAAAATCTTAACCACGAGATTAACACAAGATTTTCACAAGAGAATTTCTGATTTTCTCGTGTTAATCTGTGAAATCGTGTGGTCTCATGGGTTTTGGTTTTAAGATGTTGATATGT
>JAOUPE010000096.1 GCA_029880025.1 Caldifarciminota bacterium | reverse complement strand
TCCTCATCAGGCAAACATGCGAATCATGGAAGCGACTCGAGAGCGGACCGGTATTCCATTTGAAAAGACCTATATTGTCATTCACAAATACGGAAATATGTCGGCAGCAACCGTACCGATTTGTATTGATGAAGCATTTCATGAAGGCAAAATAAAAGACGGCGACATAATTGTGCTGGCAGCTTTTGGTACCGGTTTTACCTGGGCAGCGATGACGATAAGATGGTGAATTCAGTTATGAGTTGTTGGATTTTTATACCAACCGCAAACAACCAAAAACTGATTTAGGGAGGCTAATGACTGAGATTAGATTTCACGGCAGAGGCGGACAGGGTGCGGTCATCGCTTCCGAGATTTTCGCCTCGGCTCTGTTCAAAGAAGGAAAATATGTCCAGACCTTTCCCGAATTTGGCGTGGAACGCCGGGGTGCGCCGGTTCAGGCATTTTTGCGGTTCGATGAGAAACCGATTATGCTGCGTTGCAAGGTCTATACCCCAGACCATGTGATAATTCTTGATTCGGTACTTTTAAAAACCCAGGATGTGACCATGGGATTGAGACCAGGCGGCTGGATACTTTTGAATTCGGACAAAGAACCTCGTGAATTCAGTTTTCCCAATTTTCGGGTTGCCACAATCGATGCAACCGGGGTGGCGATAAAATATAAATTAGGACCAAAGACCGCACCGATTGTTAATACGGCAGTGCTCGGTGCATTCATCCGGGTCTCCGAAATCGTCCGGCTCGATAATATCTACAAATCAATACCAGAATATGTTCCAGTAAAAATTGAAGATAACATCAAAGCAACCGGAGAGGCTTATGAAATGGTTAGATTTTGAGACGATTCCAAAAGTAATCTTAGAACGGGAACCTGACTATCCACCCTGGGCGGTCTCATTAACTAATACGCTGGTTAATCGAACTGGCAGCTGGCGTATCTTTCGACCCAAATATTTTGATAAGACACCGCCTTGTAACGACGCCTGTCCTGCTCATGAAAAGATTCAGGGCTATATGGAACTGGTAAAACAGAAGAAGTTTTTAGAAGGCTATGAACTGATAATTGAAGATAATCCATTTCCTTCAATTACTGGACGCGTCTGTTTCCATCCTTGCGAAGCTTCCTGTAACCGTGGTGAATATGACGAATCCTTAGGGATTCATAATGTTGAGCGGTTTCTTGGTGATTATGGCTTAAAGCGGGCAAAAGCTAAAAAGTCAGCAGCCCATATCAGTAAACAGATTGCAATCATTGGTTCTGGACCAGCTGGACTAACTTGCGCCTATTATCTTGCCAAATCGGGTTATAAGGTCATAGTTTACGAACATTTCAGCTTACCCGGTGGTATGCTCAGGGTCGGCATTCCGGCTTATCGTCTGCCTAAAGACATTCTGAACAAGGAGATAAGAAAACTGGAAGTTCTTGGTGTGAAGTTTAAAACTAATTTTACTCTGGGCAAAGACATTTTTTTAGACGATTTAAAACAGACTAACGATGCGGTATTCATTGCTACTGGTGCGCATAAGAGTCGAAATCTGGGTGTTCCTGAAGAAAAGACAAGAGGGGTATATTCTGGTCTGGAGTTCCTGGCTCAAATCAATTCAGGCAAACGACCAAGAATCGGTAAAGAGATTTTGGTAATTGGTGGTGGCAATACCGCAGTTGATGCGGCACGGAGTGCTCTTCGCTTAGGTATACTGCCTAAGATTCTTTATCGAAGGACTCGTCACGAGATGCCAGCGGTTGCCGAAGAAGTTCAGGAAGCGGAAAATGAAGGAATACCAATCCATTTCCTGGTTGCACCAGTAAAAGTGATTAAGAGTAAAGGAAGAATCACAAGATTGGAATGTCAAAAGATGAAGTTGGGAAAACCCGACGAGTCAGGCAGAAGAAGACCGGTTCCGATTAAAGGTTCGAATTTCCGCATTAAGTGTGATTCGGTGATTTGTGCGATTGGTGAACAAATAGATTTATCGGTTCTGACCGATGATATCGCAACTACTGGTTGGAGCATTAGCGCTGATGATTGGGGCAGAACCAACTTACCGAATATCTTTGCGGGCGGTGATTGCGTGACTGGTCCAAAAATGGTGGTGGATGCGATAGCAGCCGGAAAAAGAACCGCGCTTGCAATCGATAGTTATTTCACCAGCCGGGAAATAAAAGAAGAACCGAATCCAGAAATTACTTTATTCAGCAATCTTAATATCGGATATTTTGAACTGGCTCAAAAGGTTACCATGCCAGGTTTGAATGTTAAAGAACGAAAACGAAATTTTAGGGAAGTGCATCTTGGTTATAATGAACTAATGGTTTACAAAGAAGCCGACCGTTGCTTTTCCTGTGGGGTTTGCAATAAATGTGATAATTGTTTTGTCTTTTGTCCGGATTTAGCGGTTATGAAATCGGATGATAAATATGATTTCGATTATGATTATTGTAAGGGTTGTGGGGTCTGTGCTTACGAGTGTCCAAGAAATGCGATTTCGATGGAAGAAGAGGAGGCAAGATGAAAAAAGTCATTACCGGAAATCATGCGGTATCCTATGGTGCCCAACTGGCACGTTCTCAGGTGATTGCGGCTTACCCGATTACTCCTCAGACCCAAATCGTCGAACTCTTATCTGAATTCTGTGCTTCAGGAAAATTGAATGCTAAATTTATTAAAGTCGAATCTGAACACTCGGCAATGAGCGCCTGTATCGCGGCTGCTGCAACCGGTGCTCGAACCTTTACCGCGACCTCGTCTCAGGGCTTAGCCTTGATGCATGAGATGTTACACTGGGCAGCCGGTGCTCGATTGCCGGTAGTGTTAGCCAATGTCAACCGCGCAATGGGACCAGGCTGGTCGGTCTGGACTGACCAGAATGATTCGCTGAGTCAAAGAGACCTTGGCTGGCTCCAATTCTACTGTGAATCAAATCAAGAGGTTATGGATACGGTGATTCAAGCGTTCAAGATTGGAGAAAAGGTATTATTGCCGGTGATGGTTATTCTTGATGCCTTTGTCCTTTCTCATACTTCGGAACCAGTAGATATTCCAGACCAGGAGCTGGTTGACCGTTTCTTACCTTTGCCTCCGGTAAATTTACCTTATAAGTTAGATGTCGAAGACCCTCATGCTTTTGGCGCCCTAACCAGCCCGGACCATTACTATGAGATTCGCTTTAAGATACAAAAGGCACAAGACGAAGCGGTTCAGGTGGCAAAAGAAGTGGATGAAGAGTTTAAAAACATCTTGGGTCGGGGCTATGGTATTGTCGAGCCGTATCGGTGCGATGATGCGAAATTGATTCTGGTAACTTCCGGAACCATAACCGGCACTGCCCGAATCGTGGTCGATTCGGAACGGGTGAAAGGCAGAAAAGTCGGATTGTTGAAGATAAGGATGTTTCGTCCGACCCCAATCAAGGAACTGCGAGAAATCTTACCCAGAGCCCAGAAGGTTGTGGTGATTGACCGTAATATCTCGTTTGGTCATAGCGGGGTCTTTTGTCAGGAGATTAAATCAGCATTGTATGGTCTACCAGTTCAACCAACGATATTCGGCTTTATCATCGGTATCGGCGGACGCGATGTGACGGCTCAAGACATTGAAGAAATTGTTGATTATGCATCTAAGACCGAAAAACCAGATTCGATAATTCTCTGGAGAGGGGTGAGACTATGAAATTCGAAATTCCTCAGAAAGAGTATATGTATCCAGGTCATGTCGCCTGTCCGGGCTGCGGTGGTGCTTATTCGATGCGTATGGCATTAAAAGCATTAGGCGAGAGAACGATAATCGTGATTCCGGCTTGCTGCTGGTCAATCATCGACGGACCATTTCCGCTTCATGCCTGTAAACCGCCGGTCTTCCACACCGCATTTGAGACTGCCGCAATCGCTGCCTCAGGCATCAAAGCCGGTTTAGATATTCAAGGCAAAACCGATATTACCGTTATGTCCTGGGCTGGTGATGGCGGAACCTTAGATATTGGTATACAAGCCCTTTCCGGCGCGGCTGAGCGTAATGATGATTTCATTTATGTTTGTTATGATAATGAAGCTTATATGAATACCGGAATCCAGCGCTCGTCGGCTACCCCCTGGGGTGCCTGGACTACCACTACCCCAGCGGAAACCCCAAAGAGCGAACCAAAAAAGAATATTACCGAAATAATGATTGCCCATCGCATTCCTTATGCGGCAACTACCACCTTAGCCTATCCGGATGATATGATTCGAAAATTCAAAAAGGCGAAATCGATTAAAGGCACCAAATTCATTCATATCTTTGCACCCTGTCCGACCGGCTGGAAGATGGCACCAGATTTGATGGTGAAGATATGCCGGCTGGCAGTAGACTCTAATGTCTTTCCGCTTTATGAGTGCGAATATGGCATACACTATACCATTAATCACATACCGAAGAAACCGATACCGGTTGAAGAGTATCTAAAGCCGCAGGGCAGATTTTCGCATCTAACAAAAGCGATGATTGAGCATATTCAGAAAAGTGTAAATTTCGAGTGGGAACTTTTAAAACAACGCGCCGGCGTTTCCTAATAAATTTATTGACAAATTGATCTTTTATCAGTATAAATTAATATGAGTATAGAATTAACCGAGAAAAACTTCAAAGCTGAAATCTTAGATGCCCAGACCTTGTCCGTGGTTGATTTCTGGGCATCCTGGTGTATGCCCTGTCGAATGATCGCTTCAATCCTCGATGAGATTGCTCAGGAATATTCGGGTAAGATTAAACTTGGAAAAGTGAATGTGGATAATGAAATGAAATTAGCCGCACAGTATTCGATAATGAGTATTCCAGCTTTACTATTTTTCCGGAATGGACAGAAGGTCGATGAGATTATTGGTGCGGTTCCGAAAGAATACATTGTCGAAAAAATCAAAACCCTGCAAGGTGAGAAATGAAACAAACACCTGCTTTATTCATCGGGATTTTGTTTTTGATTTCCTGCTCAGGTAGCTCGAAGACTTCTAAACCGGTCGACAAATTCGACTTCACCCTGGAATCGCTGAACCGGGATAAAGTAACTCTGTCGGCACAAAAAGGAAAAGTGGTAATTTTAGATTTCTGGACAACCTGGTGCCCACCCTGCTCGGTCGCAATACCCAAACTTATTAAACTCTATGATAAGTATCAGGATAAAGGTCTGCTTGTCTTAGGTATCGCGCTTGACGATAAAGACAAGGTTATTAAAAAATCAAGGAGTATGAGAATAAACTATCCAGTGCTATTCGGCGACAATACCATTTCTCAAAATTATGAAATCATCAGCATCCCAACCTTGGTTTTGTTCGACCAAAAAGGAAAGCAGGTTTACCGGATAGTCGGTTTTAGTGAAGAAAGTTTCCAGCTAATCGAGGAAAAAGTCATCGAACTGCTAAGGGAGTAGTCTTGCAAAAAGTTCAAATAAAATGGGTTGATGGCTTAAAGTTCATTGCCCGCGACGAACTGGGGCACGAGATTTTACTTGATACGAAAAAAGAGGTTGGCGGTACCGAAAAAGGCTTTCAGCCGGTCGATTTACTATTGGTTTCATTAGCCGGTTGTATGGCATTTGATATCGTTTCTATCCTTCAAAAGAAAAGGATTAATTTAAAGAACTTAGTTGTGGATGTGGAAGGTGAAAAATATACTGAACATCCTAAACGCTACACTAAAATTCTTATAAAGTTAATAACGAATAACGAAGTACCAAAAGAAGATTTAACCCGAGCCTTTGAATTATCAAGAGACAAATACTGTTCGATTTTAGCAACCCTGCAAGTTCCACCTGAAGTTGTATTTCAGTTTGAGCAAAAATAGGGGAGAGGTGAAGATTGTGATACCAGACAACCTAACTTTCGACGATATACTCTTATTACCCCAGAAATCAAAAGTCTTGCCCAGGGACGTCGATACTAAGACTCAATTCTCTAAACATATAACCCTAAGCATCCCCTTAATTAGTGCTGCCATGGATACTGTAACCGAAGCAAAAATGGCAATCGCTTTAGCCCAAAATGGCGGCATCGGAGTGATTCATAAGAATATGAGTATTGAGGCTCAGGCAAAAGAAGTGACAATCGTGAAACGGGCAGAAAGCGGAATGATTATTGACCCGATAACTTTGAGTGAAGATGATAGCATCGAGGATGCGTTATCGGTAATGGCAAAATACTCGATTTCCGGAGTGCCGATTGTTGATGAAAAAGGAAAGCTGATTGGCATCGTGACCAAGCGCGATGTCATCTTTGAAGATAATCACAATAAGAAAATCGAATCGGTAATGACCCGAGAAGATGTGATTACCGCATCAATCGGAACGACTTTAGAAAAGGCTCAAAAGATACTAAAAAAGAATCGAATCGAAAAACTGCCGATTGTCGATAAGAACGGTATATTGAGAGGATTGATAACGGTCAAAGATATAATGAAAAAGCTCGAACACCCAAATGCCACGGTTGATAAGATGGGTCGGCTTAGGGTTGGGG
>JAOUPE010000095.1 GCA_029880025.1 Caldifarciminota bacterium | reverse complement strand
ACCTGAAGGCAGTTCGCTACCATCAATCTCCAATAATCCGCGTTTAGACGGATTCGGGTTGGTAAAAGATTTAACAACTTTCCCATAAGAGTTGAATAACTTGAAGGATATGGGTTCAAGCGTTGACCGATTATATTTCACCGGGCAGAGTAATTTGAACTCCCGATGCATTAAGAAATTGATATCCGTTAAACTGGGGATCAGCATCTGAACCGATATTAGGATAGAATCTTATATAGCCGCTCGAAAACTGTCCAACCACAATATCTTTTTTGCGATCACCGTTCCAGTCAAAAATATTGGGTGCACCGTAGCTGCCAACATCAATTGGGGTACTACCATCATAAAGGTAAGCTGGACCAATAAACCGAGGAGCCTCGGCATAAACCGTGAGTAAACTGGCGATTATTACGATATTTACAATTTTCATATCGCCTCCCGGTTTTTACCAACTCAGCCGAGAATTTAAATCGCAGCGAATTGGTTAAGGTTGATGAATTTGACGCCCCGATTTTTCTTTTTTCCCCAAGGTTGAAAACACTTCGCCGCTTTTATGGTTGTCAATAAAACCTGAAAACTTAATCCGTGCAAAGCTAAATCAACCGGCGCCAATCCGATTCCAAATTTTTAATAATTCAAGGAACCTTAATTGAATTTATAACCAAAAAAATTAGAATTACTTCGAGATGATAAATTTTGATGGTTTTATTGACAAATCGGAATATGGTTTTATAATCCAGAATCATGGAATTACCCAAGCGTTATGACCCTAAACCGGTCGAGGAGAAATGGTATAAGTTCTGGGAAAGTAACGGTTATTTTCGAGCCAATGCCAACTCCCCCAAACCAAGTTTTTGTATTGTAATTCCGCCACCCAATATTACCGGTTCACTTCATACTGGACATGCCCTGAATAATACTCTCCAAGATATCTTAATCCGCTGGAAAAAGTTGCACGGGTATGAAGTATTGTGGTTACCCGGAACCGACCATGCCAGCATCGGTACCCATGTCCAGATTGAAAAGGCATTAGCCAAAGAAGGTAAGACCCGTTTTGATTTGGGTCGGGAAGCATTCTTGAAATATGCTTGGGAATGGAAAAATAAATACGGTAATCGAATCATTGAACAATTGAAACGGATGGGTTGTGCCTGCGATTGGAGCCGCTTGCGTTTCACAATGGACGATATGCTTTCCCGAGCGGTAAGAGAAGCCTTTGTCCGTTATTACGAAAAGGGTCTAATCTATCGCGGCGCTTACATTGTCAACTGGTGTCCAAGCTGTAAAACCGCAATCTCTGATTTAGAAGTGAAACATAAAGAATCAGAGGGTAATCTTTGGTATATCAAATATCCGCTTCAAGACCCTTGCGCTAATCTTAAAAGGATTGTGGTTGCCACGACTCGACCGGAAACGATGTTAGGTGATACTGCGGTTGCGGTCCATCCAGATGATGAGCGATATAAATCGTGCATCGGTAAGACGGTATGCCTGCCCTTAGTAAATCGTATGATACCAATTGTCGCGATTGATTTGGTTGACCAGGATTTTGGGACCGGAGCGGTAAAGGTAACCCCAGCCCATGACCCGGTTGATTTTGAAATTGCGAACCGGACCAATTTAGAATTCGTTAAGGTGATTGATGAGAATGGTTGTATGACCGATAAGGTTCCGAAACAATATCAAGGTTTGACTCGGGAAGAATGTCGTAAGGCAGTGGTTCACGACCTTGCGGCGCAAGGACTCCTTGAAAAAATTGAACCATATCGGTTGAGGATTACGCGTTGTGAACGTTGTGAAACCATCGTCGAGCCGTTGGTATCTCTACAGTGGTTCTTAAAGATGAAAGACTTAGCTATGCCGGCGATAAAAGTTGTCGAGCAGGGAAAAGTTCAATTTGTGCCCGAGCGGTGGACCAAGGTCTATCTGGATTGGATGAATAATATTAAAGACTGGTGCATCTCCCGCCAGTTATGGTGGGGGCATCGGATTCCGGTATTCTATTGCGCCGACTGTGATGAGATAATGGTTGCACGCGAAGACCCAAAATCATGTCCCAAATGCAAGAGCAAAGATATCCGACAGGACGAGGATATTCTCGATACCTGGTTCTCGTCGGCACTCTGGCCATTCTCAACCATGGGCTGGCCAAATCCGACCGAAGACCTAAAGAAGTTTTATCCCACCGATTTTCTCTCTACCGCTCCGGAAATCATCTTTCTCTGGGTGGCAAGAATGATTTTCTCCGGGCTTGAATTTGTCGGTGCGATTCCGTTTCGAAAGGTTTATATCCACTCAATTATTCTTAACGAACAAGGGGAACGGATGAGCCGCTCCAAAGGAATTGGTGTCGACCCGTTAGAAATCATCGACAAGTACAGTGCCGATGCGCTGCGCTTCACGCTTGCCTATTTAGAGAGCCAATCGCAGAGTTACCGACTGCGTGAGCAGAAATTTGAGATGGGTCGGAACTTTACCAATAAAATCTGGAATGCGGCAAGACTGGTCCAACCCTATTTAACCGAAATGCCCGAGGACCAATCTCAAAGCCAGAAAGATTTGGAACCGATTGACCGCTGGATTTTGGCAAAGTATAACCGAATCGTTAACTCGGTCGAAGATGGATTAGAAAAATTCAATTTCTCCTATGTTAGCGCCGAACTTTATAACTTCTTCTGGCACGACCTGTGTGACTGGTATCTAGAATTTGTTAAACCGAGGTTAAAGGCGAAAGACTCCAAAGCAACCTATACCTTAAAAGAGATTTTTTCTGGTATTTTGCGATTACTTCACCCTTTTACTCCATTCATTACCGAAGAATTGTGGCAGAAATTTCAATTCAGTTCACGAAGTATTATGCTGGAGCCAGCACCGAATGAAATCAAAATTGATGAATCCGATTTAGAAAAGGTAGAAATACTTAAGGACCTGATTGTATCGGTAAGAAATATTCGAACCGAGATGAATGTTGAAGCTGCCAAAAAAGTCTCGGTCTTAATTAATAGTGAAAATAAAAAAATCGGTGATTTTCTGATTCGTAATGAAGGTATAATTTCTGACCTGGCAAAGGTCGCCACGACAAGTTATGCCAATAAACGACCTCACCATTCCTCGATTGCGGTATTGCCTGGCTTAGAAATCTATGTGCCTTTGGAAGGCATCATCGATCTTGAAAAAGAACGGAAAAGAATCGCTAAGGAGATAGAAAATCAAACTAAAGAGTTGACTCGAACCCAGAAACGCTTGGTCGATGAGAGATTCCTGAAGAATGCGAAACCAGAAGTGATTGAACGAGAAAAGGAGCGAAAGAATAAATTTACCGATCGAATCGAAAAGCTTAAGAAATTGTACAAGGAAATATAATTCAGCTAATGTTTAATTGGAAAGGAGGACGACAATGAAATTTTTAGGCTGGATTATCGCCTTAATTTTCATCGCCATCTTTATTCTGTTCTATAATTTCAAATATCTGCCGGTCGAGACCGAGCGGATAAAGCAAACCGATGAAAATCGGATGTGGCAAACCCAGATTCAGGAGTTAAAGAAGGCGAAAGAGCAGGTTGCTTTTAAAAAGGTCTTCACTTTCGATGAATTATTTCCTGGCCCAACCAGCTTTAGTCTTATGCCCAAAAGCGAGACCGCGCTCCGAGCCATTGTACCGGAACTTCAGAAATTGTCGGGAGCGATACTGATTTGTGGTCATACCGATAATACCACAGTCATTTCTTCATTACGCAATAAATATCCGACCAATTGGGAATATTCGACCGCGAAAGCAATCGTGGTTCTAAAATATTTAGAGAGTCTGGGCATCAAATCCGAACGGCTGGTTGCGACCGGTTATGCCGATACCAGACCGATCGAAGACAATAAAACTAAAGCCGGGAGACAGAAGAATCGTCGGGTTGAGATAATCGTTAGGAGTCCATGATTTTAAGCGTCGCGCGGTCTTAACTGCCGGATAATGTTTTTACTGAGGCTTTGCCTCTTGGCTTTTATTTCATTATTCATTTTTAGAATCGGTTACGGTCAATTTGATACCCAAAATCCAATTCCTGAGTCTTTGCCGGCTCAAGTCCAACCGGCCGAGTCAACTAACCAAACCAGAATTCAACCTGCTGATTCGCTACCGCAAAATGAAATAAAGGAAGCAAAAAAAGCTGGAAAAGCTAAATTTTATAAGTCTCCGGGTAAAGCAATGCTCTTATCAACTCTCTTACCCGGTACCGGTCAATTTTATACCCAAAACTATCTAAAAGGAACCGTCATGCTTGGCGCCTGGTCAATACTCGGTTCGCTTTCGATTCGAGAACATTTTCGGGCGCGGGACGCATTAAGGGAAAACAACAATCAGAACTATCTTGAACATCGTGATAAGCGGAACAATCTTTTATGGTGGACCGCGGCGGTTTGGGTATTCTCGATCGCCGATGCCTATGTTTCAAGTCACATGTATAAGTTCAAAGAACAGGAGACCCTGGGCTTTAATTTCAAAACCCAATTTTTGGCTCAAGCCAATCTCATGCCCAAAATAGATTTTTCGCTTGAGTTAAGATTAAAAAAATTTTGATTTTTAATTAAAGCCGATTAAGTTTTTAACACCAGAAATAATAAACTCGGATTCGATCGTATGGTTTTTAAGTGTTCGGCTAACCCGATAAATTAAATTGCGTTTTTCCAGTTCCTGACTGGCTAATTGGTGAATTCCATCCACGACGATAGTAAGTCGCCGAGCCGAATTTTTATTGTTCACCACAATCAACCATTTACCGCTTATCTTATCCTCATCGATAATATTTGCCTCGATTCCCATCATTACAATCGAATCCGAATAGTTTTTAAGCCGCTCGATTAAATTCTGGTAGAACTCTTTTTCGAATTTGGTTGCCAATGTAAATTTCCTGGGTTCAAGATATTTATATGCCAGCCGCAATGTCTTAAACCGATTGTCCAGAATTAACCGGAAATCACTTTTGGCGGAAAGCAGCGAGCTCATCATTGAAAGATTGGGTAAAGGAATCGAATCGCTGTTAGAAAAAGCATACTGGTAATTAATAATCGTATCGGTTATTAAACAAAGATTTTTAAAAAACATCAATGAACAACGGTCAAATTGCAATATTTTGTATTTCTTGGGCTCGGTTTCAAGACGATCGGTCGAATCGATAATTGTTCGATAGCGATTCGGACTGAGGATGAGAATGGATTTGTCAATTAACCATGAAATAAAAGGATTGCTGCGGGCATTGATTAGATAGAGGGTTACTGGTCTAGCCCTGTCCTTGGGTGCATAAAATAAAGCACCGACATAATAAGGTCGTAATTTCGATACGATAGTATTAAGCAAGAAATTTTGAATTTTTCGAGCAATTTTCAAAAACCGATTATCCGCCGCGGTGAAATTTTTTTGTCTTCTGGTCCAGCTATTTTCAACTTTTTTTTGAATCCAGGATTGAACAATTTCATTTTTGGGGTCGATTTCAATTTTAGCATAGCCGATCAGATTGGAATTGGCAAATTTTCTTAAAGGGATTTCCTTGCCCGGTGGCAAAAGCAGCGCACCAATGATTAATATAAAAATCGTAAGCAAGGCAAATATTAATCGCAGCCAGGACATTATAGTAAAAATAAAAAATCCATCTCCTCTAGTCAATACTTTTGATTGACAATAATTTAATCTGGGTTAGACTAAAAATAAAGGAGTATTCGATGAAAACATTTTGGGACGATGTAAAAATCTGGTTAGGCGATGCCACCAAGACGGCAATCAAAGAGGCGGAAGACTTGACCCGTAAGGGTAGGTTGAAGATGGAAATGTTAGCGCTGAGTAGACGGATTGAAAAGAAAATGGCAGAATTAGGCGGTTTTGTTTATCACCGATTAAGCCGTGGTGAAGTTGCCGAGCTCGCCAACAATGATACGGTTAAAGATTATCTTAAAGTTATCCGAAAGCTGGAATTAGAGATGAAGCGCAAAAAGAAACAATGGAAGGAAAATAAATGAGTTGAATACTTTTTAATCTAAGTTTTCGTTTTCTTAGTTTCCAATGCTTTCCGGACGCTTTCGATTACACTGACCGGGTCAAGGGCTTGGATTATTGGTCTTCCGAGTACAATATAATCGGCACCTCGTTTCGCGGCTTCGTTTGGCGTAATTACTCTTGCCTGGTCATTAATTCCGGTAATCGGAGTTTCTTCGGGTAACCGAATTCCTGGACAGACCGTAATAAAATCCTTGCCGCAGGCTTTTTTAATTTCTGGTACTTCCCGGGCTGAAGCCACCACACCGTCCAGACCAGCTTTTTGGGCAAGTTTGGCAAGCGCCACGACTCGTCCGGTGACGGGCAGCGGTTTTTTATAGCCACTGACTAAAGCCAGCGATTTTTCATCTAAACTGGTAAGAACCGTAACTCCAAGAATTAATGGTCTTTTTTTTAGGCGCTTCTTGTTACAAAAATCATCCACCGTCTTTACCGCCTCGCGCATCATCTGTAATCCTCCGGTAGTATGG
>JAOUPE010000094.1 GCA_029880025.1 Caldifarciminota bacterium | reverse complement strand
CGAGGGGGAGGAAATGTTAGAAGGTTTCACAAAAGAATTTTGATGCGGCTCGTAGCGCAAGACAATCCCGATTGCTAATAGCCCGGCAATAAGATGAGTTGAAGCATTAATCATTAAACCAAAATGCCAGCCGACCCAGCGAATCAGGAACCCGCCAATAACCATTCCCATTACCGTGGCAAATCTTGCTAAGAACTGGTCAATCGAATTGGCAGTAAGCAATTTGCGTTTGGCAACCACGGCTGGTAATAATGCTGGTTTGGCAGTATTATTAAATATATCTAAACCGAAAAAGATGACCATCGCAAGCCAGAAGTATTGAAAACTGTTGGTCCAACCTATTAAAAAAGGGGTTAGCAAGAGTAAGCCGGCTTGAATAAAATGGACTCGAATCAGTATCTTACGTTTACTCCAATGGTCAGCCAATACCCCGGCAAATGGTGCCAGTATTAACACGGGCAGAGTAAATACTAAAGAGGCAAAGGAAAAGGCTAAGACTCTTCCCGGTTTGGTAAGTTCAACGACTGTTATCAGTAACATATGGCTGAGTCGGTCCCCAAATTGAGAAAGGGTCCCGGCAAAAGTTAGAAAAAGAAAATTCCTAATCCCTAAAACCGCAAGCAGTTGTTTACGTATCATTCTGCCAATCTTAAAGAAATTAAATCAAAGGTCAAGAAACCACCAAAAAGAATTTAACCACCGAGAACACAGAAAAAGGATTTAACCACTGGGGACACAGAGGGAAAAGAAAATTACCAATTTTCAAATCCCAATTTCTAAATTCAAAACTGTTTTTGGTCATTTGAATTTCGAACATTATTACTTATTGTTAATTTGGTGCTTGGTTTTTGGATTTTAAAAAATTTGTGTTCATCTGGGTGAATCTTTAGTTTCATCTTTGCCCTCTGTTATCTCTGCGGTCTCTGTGGTTTAAATTTCTTTCTTGACTTTTGCTCAGAAATTAGTTATTAGTCTTTTGCTATGATACCGAAAAGTCCGCCCACGGCAAAGAGGCGAAACTCGAAGAGTCCGCCGACTGAAAGGAGGCGAAATGCGTTGCGAAATTGAACGGGTGATTTTTCTGGAAAATCTAACCGGCGTGATTGGTGCATTGCCGGCTCGAACCACCTACCCGGTATTGCAAAATATTTTAATCGAAGTCACTAAAAATAAATTGTCGATGGCTGCAACCGACCTGGATTCTTATATCCGTAAGGAGATTACATTAACTTCCGAAAAACAAACCGAACCCGGTAAGGTAATCTTGCCCGGTCGTAAACTCTTAGAAGCCTGTCGGGAAATCGGTGCCGAAAAATTAATGCTGTCAACCGCTGAAAATAATATTAGGCTCCAGTCTGGACCCAGTGACTTTTTATTTGCCAGTTTGGACCCAGCCGAATATCCAGAACCTCCGGCTCAACCATCTGATTCCAAGTTAGAATTTCCTTTGTCGGTACTTTTAGAGACTTATGATTTGACCAATTTCGCTGCTTCACGGGATGAAAGCCGACCCGCCTTCTGTGGACTCTTTTTTGAAGTAAAAGAAAAAAAGGCGACGGTTGTGGCAACCGATGGTTACCGGTTGGCAATGGTTAAAAAGACCGGTGATTTCTCCGGTAAATTTTCGGCAATCATTCCACCCAAAGTCTTTACCCTTTTTCCGGTTGAGGAAGAAAAAGTAGTTGTAACTGCCGACCCGGCAAAAATCGGTTTTGCCTTTAAAAATACCACCGTAATTTCAAGACTGATTGAAGGACCTTATCCTGATTACGAACGGGTCATACCAAAAAAATGTCCAGATAGCTTACGCGCTAATCGTGAAATTTTAACTGCAGCGCTGCGCAGAACTTCGGTATTTGCTCATCCGGTTGGCAGGTTGGTCACATTTAATCTGACGAGTAAAGAATTAACCCTTTTTGCCCAGTCACCCGAATTGGGCAGTGTCACCGAAAGCCTGTCCTGCCAGTATGAAGGCGAAAATCTAAAGATTGGCTTCAATGTAAATTATCTTTTAGAGATTTTACGCCACATCGAAACCGAAGAGGTGCTTATGGAATTCTCCGGACCACTCACCGCCGGTCTGATTAAACCCGGTCAAACCTCGTCTGACATCGAAAAACTGTTCCTCTTGATGCCGATTCATCTGGATTAGAATAAATATCGATTTGACGATAATCCTTAAGCCTCGGATATCATCCAAAAGAAAGTTGGTTTTAGTAAATTTGGTGAAATTATTTTTAGTGACGCTCGGATTTTGTATTATCCTAAGGTGCACAAAAAGTAGGAATTATCCAGTGATTGATGGTTATTTAACAAAATATGTGCCTTATGCCGGTGATACGATTTGGGACCGTTATATTGAAGTTTTCGACATTGATGGACTGCCGATGATACCTCTGGTCAAACTGAATGGCGAGGAAATTGAAATAGATGATTATGATTATATAGGATGTACTTATAATGATACTATCCATTTCCTGACCGCCAAAGAATACGAATTAACGGTTGACCACTATTATGGCAGGGCTCATGCCAAAATCTGGATGCCGGGTGAATTTGAAATGATTGGTCCGGATTCGAGTTATATCTTAAAGCGGGATTCGGTCCTATTAGTGACCTGGCAAAAATCGGATGAAGCACGCTGGTACTGGTTCTCAATTTATCTTGAATATGAGTATGAGGATACTTCGGGCGAGTGGGATGATTATGAATTCTATCACGACACAATAGTCTATGATACATTTGTTCAATACGCCCGCAATAACTTTTTCCCGGATTATGTAAAAATGGTTATCGAGGGCGAAGCCGAAGCAGGTGCCTGGGCAATGGATGGACCTAACCGCTGGGTACCAGGCACAAAAGGTAATATCCGCGGAAAGGGGTTTGGCTATTTTTCAGCCAGTTATCAACCTCGCGAATTAGATTTTTATGTCGGCGCCCCACCCAAAATCCCAAAACTTAAAAATTCAAGCAAGGTTTGGCAGCACCTGAGAAAGAAAATTAAACAATTTCATTATAACCCTTGACAAAATTAAGATAGGTTCTATAATTAAATTAGGGGGCGAATGGGTTCGACGGAGTGACTGATGGATTTAAGGGCATAGCGAGGTTCTTCTATCGCCTCGTTAATATTGATAGAAGAAAAAACAGCTGCCAATAACAGCTACGCACTGGCTGCCTAATCAAAGGCAACCCCTTAATCCACAATCTCACCCGGTGTGGAATTAGGGTCGATTAGGGTGATAAAGGTTTGGGTTGCGTCTCAGAACCTAAACCGGATATAAACCTGAGACTGGTTGATTCCTGCCTGTCCTTTGGCTAAAGAATCGACAAGAATCATAAAAGGAATAACTATGTAGAACTTAAGTCCTGAACGCTTCGGACGCGGGTTCGATTCCCGCCGCCTCCACTTCGTTTTGGCGTCGGTCATCGGCGAGGTATCGATACGATTCCCGCCGCCTCCATTTTCTGATAAATTCATCACTGAAGAACACTGAATTGACTGAAAACACCGAACCCAGCACTTATTGAATCGACGAAGTCAATTCTCTTTTCCGAAAGAATCGGAAATGAAGAGACCCGATTCGGGTTATGAATATTATATTTCCATTATATCTTTCATATTTAAAACCTTACCCTCGTGTCAATAAGTGCTGGGCGGTGCTTTTCGGTGTTTTATTTCAGTTTGGCGTTGGTCAACGGCATAGTATCGATGCGTTTCCCAGCTCTCTGTTTTTTAATACAGAAAACAAAGATTTAAGAAATAGTTTTATTTATAAAATTTGCTTTGAGACGGTTACTTTTTACCACCTTTCGGTGAGTAAAAAATTCTGCCACCAGGGGTAGTGATTATTGCCCGGTAAAGATTTTCAAAATCCGGTTGATTGTTAATAAAATCTAAATTCTCAGTATTAACGATTAAAACCGGTGTTGCATCATAATGCAAAAAATATCGGTTATAACCATCCGCCAAAGCCTCTAAGTATTCAACACTGATATCACGCTCGAATGGTCTTCCCCTTTTTCGGATTCGTTCCAAAAGCGTTTCGACCCGTGCTTGAAGATATACTACCAAATCCGGTCTTCTCACATCTTTCACCAAAAATTGATAAAGCTTCTCATAGAGCACCAGTTCATGTTCATTAAGATTCAGATAGGCAAAAATTCGGTCCTTATCAAAAAGATAATCACTAACGATTCGTTCGACAAATAGATTGCTCTGGGCTAAACTTTGCTGTTGTTTATGACGGGACAGGAGGAAAAAAATCTGGGTCTGGAAACTGTAATTTCGCATATCCTGATAGAAATCAGCCAGAAATGGATTTTCCTCTACTTCCTCCAATACACATTGAGCCGACATGCGCTGGGCTAAAATTCTTGCCAGCTTTGTCTTACCGACCCCGATTACACCATCGATTGCAATATACCTTAGTTCCAAAGTCTGACCCCTTTAATTTCGATTTCCCTAAGAAGTTGAGCAACTGTTTTATGATATACCGGATGAATATAATCGGGTAAGATTTCGGCAAGCGGCACCAAAACAAATGCTCGCTGATGCATCCGGGGGTGCGGGATAATCAAATCCTTTTCTAACACCACCAATTGGTCATAAAAGATGATGTCCAAATCGATCGTCCTCGGTCCGTTCTTTATCTTTCGCTCGCGTCCTAAATCTGACTCAATCTGCCGGATTAATTTTAGGCTCGCTTGGGGTGTAAATTCAGTTTTCAACCCGAGCACCATATTAAGAAACTTTGGCTGTTCAACCAACCCTTCGGGCTCGGTTTCGTAAATGCTTGATTTATTTTCCAGTTTCATTCCGGTCTTAAGCAGGGATTCAATTGCTCGGTCCAGATGATAACTTCTTCCATCGATTGAAATGGTGTTACCAAGATTCGAACCCAAGCTCAATACCAGAAAAGACATTACCAAAGCTTATTTAATTTCTTTGGACTGTCAAGAATTTCACTGCGGATGAAAAAAGAACCCTGATTCCTCATTCGGAATCAGGGTCTTCTGGCTAATCTTCTTTAACTTTTTCGACTTGGGTGGCTTTTTTCCCTTTCGGTGAATCGGTCAGTTCAAATTTGACCCTTTCGCCTTCGGTCAGTGTCCGGTAACCTTCACCCGTAATATCGGTGAAGTGCACAAACACATCGCCACTGCCATCTTCGCGTTCGATGAAACCATAGCCTTTCTTTCCATCGAACCATTTGATCTTACCGTAATACGGCACGTTACTTAAAACCACCTTCCTAGCCTTTAACTATCCGTAAAATTGGGACAAGGCTTAGAATAATCCTACCAAAGGTTGTAATAATGTCAATAATCTCTGTTCCAATTGACAAATTGGTCTGGTCAGGCTCTTCACATTTGGCGCTATTTTAATATCGTAGTTTCTTGACATCTAAAACCTGAATCTTATAATCAATTGGAGGTCCTTAATGAGAATAGTAAGTGGCAGCGAAATGCGTGGAATTGATAAAGCCGCCGAAAAGAAATACGGCATTCCGAGTATTATTTTAATGGAGAATGCCGGGCTCGGTGTCTGCAATGTAATCGAAGAGTATTTTCCTTCATTATCGAATTTGAAAATTTTAGTAATTTGTGGCAAAGGTAATAACGGCGGTGATGGATTCGTAGTGGCTCGACATTTAATAAACAGTGGAGCTGAAGTCTCCGTGGTCCTGCTTGGCAAAAAGAATGAAATTATGGGCGATGCGAAAACCAATCGCCAAATCCTCGAGAAAAGTTCGGTCCGGGTCATCGAAATTAAAACGGTTGCTCAACTCAAAAGGCTAACTTCGGATTTTAACCCTGATGTCGCTATCGATGCAATTTTTGGCACCGGTTTTTCTGGACAACCAAAGGGTTTTTACCGTGAAACGATAAAATTTATCAATCAACTGCCGGCATTCATAATTGCGGTCGATATTGCTTCCGGCGTCGATGCCGATGATGGTTCGGTAAAAGAAGATGCGATAATGGCTGATGCAACTGTAACCATGGGATTCTTAAAACGCGGACACATCCTTTTTCCGGGTCGAACTTACAGCGGCGATATCTGGATTGCGGATATTGGCATACCGGTAAAAACTATAAACAATCAGGGCAATACATTTCTGATTGATGGAGAGCTGGTCAAGAATATATTACCCAAAAGATTAGCTCAAGGGCATAAGGGAACTTTTGGCACCGCATTGATTTTAGCCGGTTCAAGAGGTTATAGTGGTGCGGCAGTTCTTACCAGTCTTGCTGCCTTGCGTAGCGGCGCTGGTCTGGTCAAACTCGGTGTTCCGGAGGCGATAATTAATCCAATCGAAGCCAAACTGACCGAAGTCGTAAAATTCGCCTTGCCCCAAACCAAGGCTCAGACTTTTGCCGTTTCTGGCTTAGCCCTGATTCTTGAACAGGCAAAAACGGCTGATGTATTAGCAATTGGACCAGGTATCACAACTAATCCTGAAACTAAAGAATTGGAATTGGCAATTCTCAAACAAGTCAAAGTGCCGGTCGTAATTGACGCCGATGGTGTAAATAACCTAACCCAGGCTATCATCAAGCAACTTAAGGCTGGGTTGGTTCTA
>JAOUPE010000093.1 GCA_029880025.1 Caldifarciminota bacterium | reverse complement strand
GAACTTATTGGATTGGTTATATCACTTTCAACAAAGAGCGAAATATTATCGGTCAATTCATTAAGCCCCCGCACCTTATTCCTCCCCCACTCGTGGGGGGAGATTTCGGTTTCAATAAAATAGAGCGGAACTTTTAATCGTTCGATTAGAGTATTAATCAGTTGGGAATCTGATGCGCTGATACCAATTTTCCCTTTCGAATCAGGAATAAGAGCAATAAGCGGTCCAGGGAAGAATTGAGAAATAATTTTTTTGGCTGGTTCATTTAATGACGCTAAACTAATGTCTGATTTTAAGATAAATCTTGCTGGGTCTAATTTTTGGTTTTCTTTAAAAATCGGTTTTTTATCCTGTTTTAATAATCGCAGCCGGCTCTGGTCGTTACTCACCAACACGTAATTATATCCGGTAGGTAGAATAACAATACCATCGGTCAGGCTTTTAGCGGTTTTATCAATTACCGATGAAGTTATTTTATTCTTCAGCTTAATTCTTTTCAATGCGCCGGATCCCTTTGTCTCCAATATCGTTTCGATAATACAAACCTTCGAATTTGATTTGTTCGAGTGCCAGATAGGCTTTTTGTTTGGCTTGAGAGAGGGTGGATCCGATACCGGTAACTCCTAATACCCTGCCGCCCGCAGTATATAATTTTCCCTCTCTTTTTTCGGTGCCGGCATGGAAGATTAAGACATCTTCACGATTACGCAAATTACCGGTTATCTCTTTACCCTTTTCATATTTCCCTGGATAACCAGCCGATGCAGCAACCACACATAACGCATAGTCAGTACTCCATTTGAGGTTAATCTGAGCCAGTTTGCCAGCAATGGTTGACAACATCACCTCGGCTGAATCCGATTTTAAGAGGGGCAGGACTGGTTGTGTTTCCGGGTCACCAAAACGGCAATTGAATTCTAAAACATAGGGACCAGAATCGGTTATAATGATACCAGCATAAATTACCCCACAATACTCAATACTTTGTTTCTGTAACGCTACCAAGAGCCGATTAAAGATTTTGGTCTGGATTTCTTTGGCTAATTCTTTAGTTATTAAAGGAGCTGGTGCATAGGCTCCCATACCACCGGTATTCGGTCCTTCATCATCATTAAGCAAAGGTTTATGGTCTTGGGAAGGGATTAATGGCACAATCGTATTGCCATCGGTTATGGCAATGATTGAAGCCTCTTCACCTTCAAGAAATTGTTCGATTACGATGGTTTCACCGGCTTTGCCAAATTCCTTTTGGACCAATGCCTTTTCAATTGCCGCAAAAGCTTCATCTTTTGTCGGGCAGACCATTGCTCCTTTGCCGGCGGCTAAACCCGAAGCTTTTATCACTACTCTTCCAGCTTTTGTCTCGACGTATTTCTTTGCCTTTTTTTCATCCGAGAAGATTTCGAACTCAGCGGTAGGGATATTGTATTCTTTCATCAATCGTTTGGCAAATGCCTTTTCACCTTCTAAACGAGCCGCTTCTTTTCGGGGTCCGAAAATCGGTATCCGGTTTTTTTGAAATTCATCGACGATTCCTAAAACTAAAGGAACCTCAGGACCAACGACCACCAAATCGACTTTTAATTGTTCAGCTAATTTAAGCAGTGCTGGAATGTTTTCAGCGCCTGTCTTTTTGCATTGGGCTAACTCAGCAATACCGCCGTTGCCTGGAGCACAAAACAATTGATTTTTGTGCTCGCCTAACTTCCAGATTAAAGCGTGTTCCCGACCACCGCTTCCAATAACCAGTATCCTCAATTTGTTGTTAATACTATTCCTCCTTTTTTTATTCTTTAGGAAGGCTTATTTCTAAATCTATATATTCGAATTGGCATTTATCAGACTGAATCCTAAGGTTATGAATTGGACGATTAAACGACCGAGTAATAATATTCATTATCTTTTGACAAACAAAGCATCAAAATAATCTATTATATTTCAATTGCTTCTAAATCTAATAAATAATAAGAGCTTGTCAAGTTTTTGATAAATAAAATTCAATAGTATAAACCGGTTTCTGAGATGGATTGGTATTAGACTTAATAATGATTCTTTTTTCAGAATTGAATATAAAAGAATATGTCATATTTATCTAAGTTGTCAAAAAGACGATACTTGATAAAATGATTCATTATACTATTGACATATTTCAAAAAATTCCTATAATTTTAAAAGGAAGTAAGAGTTGTCTTTAGGAGACAGAAAATGGCTTCTATTTATTTAAAAATAGCCTTAGGAATATTAAACGTGGTTAGGAGGTAAAATTATGCCCGAAGAAGATGCAGCATTTGTATTAGAGCAAAAATATGGTGTGCCATTTGTTGATTTGGCTAACTTTCGGGTAGACCCGGATGTTCTGACAATGTTTCCAGAACCTTTTTTGAGAACAAATCGTATTTGTCCCCTTTTCCGCTCAGGCAATACCTTAGCCGTTGCCATGGTAGACCCAGGGGAGATTTTCATTATTGATGAAGTACGAAGAATGACCGGTATGGAAATAGAACCGATGGTCTGTCGGGAGCTAGATTTATACCAAATCCTGAATCAATATTATACGGCGAAAGAAGCTCCAGATATTCCAGATGAGCCAGAAATTGCTACTTTGGAACCAGAAGCCGATGGTTCTTTAGCAACACCGGAAATGGATTTAGCGCCGAGTAAACTCGAAGAGCTTGCATCAGAAGCACCAGTGGTACGTTGGGTTAACCAAATGATTATTCGTGCAGTTCGAGACCGTGCTAGTGATATTCATATTGAGCCAACGCGTGAAGGACTTTCGGTTAGGTTCAGGATCGATGGGATATTACACCCGATTGTCGCCCCAAAAAAGGCACTTCAATTAGCGGTAGTATCAAGAATCAAAATTATGTCACGAATGAACATTGCCGAGAAACGATTGCCCCAAGATGGTCGTTATGGCGCAATTGTTGACGGTCGTGAAATTGACTTCCGTGTATCCACATTTCCTACTACGTATGGTGAAACCGTGGTCATGCGTATTTTGGACCGAATCCGACTTCTCTCATTAGACCAGTTAGGCTTCAGCAAAAGTGTTTTGGACCGGGTAAAAGGAATGATTGCTAAACCGCACGGCGTGATTTTGATTACCGGTCCGACTGGTTGTGGTAAGACAACGACGCTTTACGCTATCTTGAATGAAATACGCGGTTCAGAGAAGAATATTATTACAATCGAAGACCCGGTCGAATACGATATCGATAAAATCTGTCAGTCCCAGGTAAACCTACGGGCCGGATACACCTATTTGGTCGGATTGCGCCACATTCTGCGTCAAGACCCGGACGTGATTTTTATCGGAGAGATTCGTGACGGTGAAACTGCCGGTGTGGCAATTCGCGCTGCTCTTACTGGACAGTTAGTATTTTCTACGATTCACACTAACGATGCACCAGGAACTGTCACCCGATTAATCGATATGGGCGTTGAGCCATTCCTTGTTTCATCCGCCATCGAGGGTACAATTGCCCAACGTCTGATCCGAACAATTTGCACCAAATGTAAGGAAGCTTATGACCCACCGGAGAGTATGCTTAAAGATTTAGGTTTAGAGCCTAAAACAAAGTTCTATCGAGGACGAGGTTGCGAACGATGCCGAAATTCCGGTTATGTTGGAAGAATCGGTATCTTTGAAGTATTAAAGATGGAAGAGCGAATTCGCGACTTAGTTGTTACTAGGCCACCAACCAGTGCGGTAAGAGCGTTAGCTCGTGAAGGGGGTATGAAAACTCTCTGGGAAGATGGTATCGAAAAGGTTGTGGCTGGTATAACAACAATGGAAGAAATCATGAGGGAAGCGGAGAAGTTTGAATAGTGTATTTTAATTTGAACCTAATAAAATCAATAAAGGAGACATATGCCCTTATTTCGCTATAAAGTCAGAGATAAAGATGGTAAAATTTTATCTGGCACCTTAGAAGGCTCTGATATTAACACCGTAGTTGAACGACTCGATGCCTTAGGTTATATACCAATTACGGTTAAGGAAGAAAAAAAGGCAACGACCTTACCAGGAGTTAGTGGATTTCTCGCCGGCAGGGTTAAGGCAGTAGACCTGATTAATTTTACCCGTCAATTTGTTGCTCTCCATAAAGCTGGTTTACCGATGCTGTCGGCAATGGGCGCTTTGCAAGGTCAGACTCGTAATAAGACTCTGGCCAATGCCCTGGATTCGATTCGTAAAGACCTTATGGGTGGTGCATCGCTATCGGTTGCAATGTCAAAACACCCGAGGATTTTTGATGAGCTCTATGTTAATTCGGTTTGGGCAGGTGAAACCGGTGGTGTGCTCGATGAGATTTTGGCAAGACTCGCCGACCTGCTTGAACACGAACGAAAACTAAGAGGTGATGTCCAATCGGCAATGCGCTATCCAGCAATTCTTATGGTAGGATTTGTGGTTGCGGCAATAGTTCTTGCTACCTACGTTATGCCGAAGTTCATCTCGATTTTGACAACGATTGGGTCAAAAATGCCTTTGCCTACTCAAATTCTTGTTACCGGCGTTAGTTTTGCTCAGCGGTATTGGTTTATGGGATTAATGGCATTTGGTGTTGCAGCCGCCTTGTTCTATCTCTTTACTCGAACCGGTGGTGGCAAGTTATGGTGGGACCAAACTAAACTAAAAATACCAATTTTCGGCCAACTATTATTTAAGATGACGATGTCGAGATTTTCACGAATGTTCGAGACTTTGGACCGAACCGGTCTGCCAATCTTACGGTGTTTGGGTCTGGTGTCGAAAACTACGGGTAATGCTTATATTTCGCAGCACATCGACAAGGTTGCCGAAAGCGTGCGGCGAGGTCGAGGAATCGCAGCACCGATGCGAGAATCTGGTGTGTTCCCGCCAATGGTCGTCCAGATGGTTGCGACCGGTGAAGAATCCGGTGCGCTCGATGATATGTTGAAACAAATTTCTGATTTCTACGATGGCGAGGTTGAATATGCGGTTAAAAATCTTACTGGTATGATTGAACCGGTTTTGATTCTGATAATGGGTGTTGGAATTGTTTTCTTAATCATCGCCGTTATTATGCCCTATATGTCAATTCTCTCTGGATTTGGCAGTGGCGGAGGATTCTAAATAGTCAAGGAAGACCGCGAATATTAAATATTGAACGAATTTAAATCTTAACCTATCGATACTAAAAGGTAATTAATACTTAATATACATTCCAATAACTAACCTACTTAAAATTTAGCATTCAGCCAATTGATTTAATTCAACCTTTAATTTGCTTTGTAGCGACCAAAATGAAATCAGGTTTCATTTTAACCACATTGTTTAGTTATTAGAGAATGAATAGTTGCTTGACGAAATCTCGAAAACCAATTAAATTAAGAGCATGAGAATAAAAGACTTGAAAACTGATTACTTAGTGCTTGGTTCGGGCATAGCCGGTTTGTGGTTTGCGTATAGAGTTGCTGATTTCGGCACGGTAACGATTGTGACCAAAAAAGAAGATACCGAATCCAATACCAATTATGCGCAAGGCGGTATTGCGGCGGTAATGAGTGAAAATGATTCACCGGAAATTCATTTTCACGATACGATTAAAGCTGGGGCAGGATTGGCAAAAGAAAAAATTGTAAAGATGGTGGTCGAAGACGGACCAAAATTAGTGCAGGAATTATATGATACCGGGATAAAGTTCACTACCTATAAAGATTCTTTCGGCAAACGACATTTTGACTTAGGAAAAGAAGGCGGTCATACCAGAAGAAGAATTGTTCACTGTCAAGATAAAACCGGGGTAGAGGTTGAAAAAGGGCTGCTTGATGCAGTGCGCAGTAAAAGAAATGTTCAGATTTTGGAGAATCATTTTGTTTTTGACCTTCTGATTAAAAATAATGAATGTTGGGGTGGCTTGGTTATAAATTCAGAGGGAGATTTAATTGTTTTATCGGCTAACGCGACCTTAGTCGCCACCGGCGGCATCGGCAGTGTATATCTTCACACCACCAACCCGAAAATTGCCACGGGCGATGGTATCGCGATGGCATTTCGAGCCGGTGCCAAAATCGCCAATATGGAATTTATTCAGTTTCATCCTACTTCACTCTATGGAAAAAAGATAAACGACCGTTCCTTTCTCATTTCAGAGGCGGTTAGGGGTGAAGGCGGGATTCTTAAAACTCTGGACGGCAAGACTTTTGCTGACAAGTATAATGAATTAGGTTCTCTGGCACCGCGCGATGTCGTAGCACGGGCGATCGATGCTGAAATGAAAAAACGACACGAGGATTATGTCTACCTGGATGTTAGCCATCTCGCCCCAGAACGAATCAAAACTCGTTTTCCGAATATCTATAATACCTGTCTTAGATTCGGGATTGATATCACCAAAGAGAAAATTCCGGTAGTGCCAGCCGCTCATTATGTCTGCGGTGGAATTCAGATTAATTCCTACGGTGAAACTAATATTAAACAGTTACTGGCGGTTGGTGAATGTGCCTTTTCTGGTATGCACGGCGCAAACCGACTTGCTTCTAATTCGCTTTTAGAAGCATTATTCTTTGCCGAAAGGTCTGCCAGGCTGTGTCAGCAGAAATCTGGTTCTAACAAAAAATCTGATATTAAATCTAAAAAGGCTATTCTGACTGAATACACCGAATCGATTAATTCTAAGCGTTTTCAACTCAGTGAAAA
>JAOUPE010000092.1 GCA_029880025.1 Caldifarciminota bacterium | reverse complement strand
GGAACCAGGTTGCCCCATCCTTTTTGTAAGTCTGCCCTTTCTTTTCTAAACTTTTCAAGACTTCATCGCGTTTTGTCAGGAATTTACTCTCGGGCACGAAGTTATCGAAATGGATGCCAAAATTATTTAAAGAATCCCGCTGCATCATTAGAATACGCTCAAGGGTAAATTTCCGCCATTCGGTTTCGGGTAATTTTTTTTCTAAAATCGCTTTGCCAATATCTTTTAAATATTCACCAGGATAGCCACCCTCAGGAATTGATGCCGCTTCACCTTTCAATTCTTGAATTCGGGCTAAAAGTGACTGATAAAGTAGCTCAATTTGAGTTCCCGAATCATTCACATAATATTCCTTGGTCACCGAAAATCCGGCGAACCTTAAAAGATTGGTAAGCCCATTACCCAGTGCGGCGGCTCGGGCTTGAACTACATTTAATGGACCGGTCGGGTTTGCCGAGACATACTCCAATAGAATCTTTTGTCCCTTACCGATATTAACTCGTCCAAAATCTTCTTCTTTGGCTAATTTTAAACCTTCCTGCAGAAATTTATCCGAAACCGTAAAGTTTAAAAATCCAATGCCGCCAACCGCAACTTTGGCAAAATCGGACTCGCCCTTCAGTTTTATCGCTAAGTCTAAAGCAATAGCTTTGGGTGATACTTTCTTTTCTTGGGCTAAGATAAATGCAATATTTGATGCGTAGTCGCCTAATTTCTCATCTTTTATTACTTCAATCTCATGCCGTATCGGAATTTCTCCGATTACCGACTTCAGAGCCTGATTAATCCGTTGCTTTATCATGAAATACTCTTTTTGGGGGTATCGCCCCAAAGACGTTCCAGCCCGTAAAAAATGCGCACCTCAGGGAGAAATATGTGCACCACAATATTCAAATAATCAAGCAGAATCCAATTTGCTTGACGGTAGCCCTCGATATGGTGGACACGATAACCTTCTTCATTTAATTTCTCAACCAGGTCGTCGGTTATTGCTTGAGAGTGAAGCGGTGATTGGGCAGTTGCCAAAATAAAATAATCAGCCACCGGCGAAATTCGACGCAAATCCAACATTAAAATATCCTCACCTTTTTTATCAATAATCAACCGGGCAATCCTTTCGGCCCATTCATGAGAGGACTTCGTATTCTTCAAATTTTAAACCACCGGAAATTAAAAATCAGTTTTCTATTGGCTAATCTTTTTTTTCTCATGATATTAAAAGACCATCAAAGTTTTTGGAATAAATTGTTGATAGTCTTTACCTAACATTACCGTCGCCTCCAGATAAAGCGTCGAATCAATTTCACAGGAGATTGCCGGAATCAATTTCCGATACCAAGGTAAAAAAGCGATGATTTTTTTTCTTTTGGTCAATGCCTCGGCGGTTGTTTTAGCATTTCTCATATCCTTATCAACTCGGTCAACAATGATTGTATTTTCGATTTCTTTTTTTCCGGTTCGGAAATCATAGACATCAAATCCTAACTCCCTTAGATATACCATTGCTCTTTTACCTTGCTTATCAATGCCCGAAGCATTGATAATTTCCAATCGAATCTGATTGTATTTAATCTCGGCTGGATTTCCTTTAGGTCCCAGTAACGGGACAAAACGCAAGAGCACTGAGCCTGCCGCAACCAGCACCAGGAATAAGAGTATGAATAAGACTAAGCTTCTACTTCTTCGCACTTTTCTGATTTAAAATTTTTTTAATTCGATTAAAATCTGCCAGCGTGTTCACGCCGAACATTTCTGAGGGTCTTGGGGTGATATAAGATGCAATCGTTGCTCCTCTTTCTCTCATCATGCTTATCACATCGGTCAGATAGTATTCACCGGTGGTCTTGCTTGGTTTCAATTTTTTCAGTATCGGGGCAAGCTTTTCCCAGCGAAATACGTAGACGCCAGCATTTACTTCTTTGATTTTCTTTGTTTGTTTTTTTGCTTCCCGCTCTTCAATGATTGCCTGAATTTGATTTTGGTTATCCCGAAGAATACGACCGTATCCCTTCGGTTTAGCCAAAACTGCGGTCAGCAGGGTAGCGTCGGCATTCTTTTTTTGGTGGATTTTAACCAGTTTTCTTACCGTGCCCGCAGTTAGCAAGGGTGTATCGCCGCAAAAGATTAAAATTTCTTCGTTGTCGGCTAGACGCCTTTGACAGGTTCGAACCGCATCAGCCGTGCCCGATGGTTTTTTTTGTCGGACAAATTCAACCGACTCGTTTGCGAACGCTGTTTTGACTTTCTTATGGTCTCTGCCGACAACGATTATGATTCTTTTTAATTTAGAATCTTTTGCGGTTTTCAAAACATAAGAAAGGATTGGTCGTCCATTTAATGATAAAAGAACTTTAGGAGCCGAAGAATTCATACGTGCACTTCTGCCCGCAGCCAAAATCACTCCAGTCATGATATGTTAAATTATATCAATTACCACGGGTATTTTTTGATTGGACTTATTTTTAAATCTATTCAATATTACCAATGCACAATTCTTAACGCTGGCAAATACCGTCTCGCCGTTCTGGAATTGCTCACCAGTATAAAAGTATCAGGATTTTACCTTCCGGTAGTAAGTTCCTCAAGTCAATATTAATCAGGCGGTGACTTTTTTGTCACTTCTCTGTCTTTACTTTTGAAGCCTTTTCTTTTTTCTTCTGGGCTTTCTGGACTTTTACTGTTTTTTCTTTATCCTTGCCTTTTTCTTTGACTTTCTCAGCTTTCGACTTCTTTTCCTTTACTTCTTTTTTGGCTTGTTTCTTGGTTTCTTTCTTAACTATTTTTTCTTTTCTTGAGACCAATTCCAAAATCGCCATCTCCGCCCCATCACCAAAACGCGGACCGAGTCGAAAAATCCGGGTATAACCGCTTGGGCGGTCTTGCAATCTTGGTGCAATATCGGTGAATAATTTATACACCAGATTCTCATCCGGTATAAAGCGACGCACCTGGCGTCGTGCCGCTACGGTATTTTCTTTGGCAAAAGTAATCAGCCGATCGGCAAATCTTCTTGTTTCCTTTGCCCGGGCAATCGTTGTTTTTATTCTCTCATGGCTGAATAGGGCAGCGAGTAAATTATTTATCAGCGCCTTACGGTGTGCCCAGGTCCTGCCTAATTTCTTGATTTTTCGTCCGTGACGCATCTTATTCCTTCTTAATTATTGCGTCGACGTCCATACCGAATGATAATCCAATACCTTCTAAAACTTTTCTCAGTTCATCCAATGATTTTCGACCAAAATTTTCAATATTAAGCATTTCTTTTTCGGTTCGCCGAACCAGGTCAGCAACTTTTTTGATATTAACTCGTTCGCCGGTGCGTTTCGAACGTCCTTTCTTAAGACAATTTAACGCACGATTCGAGAGTTCCAGCTCTTCGATATCCATCATCAAAAGTTCACGGACCCGCTCACGTTCCTTATCAAATTTTTCTTCTGGTATAAACTCTGGTTCTTTTTCCGATGGTATCAAAATCGTCATATGATTCTTGATAATGGTTGCAGTCTGTATCAGCGCCTCATCGGCTTTGACACTGCCATCGGTCCAGACCTCGAGTATGATTTTTTCAAAATCGGAACGGTCTAAAACTCTGGTATTTTCAACCGTATAATTAACTTTCTTTACCGGTGAGAAAAAAGCATCCAAAAATATCGTACCGATTGATACATTTTGCCCTTTCTTTAATCTTTCGGCGGGAACAAACCCCCGACCGTTTTCCACCTTCATTTCCATATTGATACTGCACTTCGCATCGGTTATCGTCAAGATTGGCTGGGTTGGATCAGCGATGGTTATCTCAGGCGGCACCGTCATGTCTTTTGCCGTGAAAACGCCTTTGCCTTTTGCGTTAAGGTTACAATGCTTAGGCGTTTCGGATAGTAAAGACATCCGAATCTTCTTGATATTCAAGATGATTTGTGGTATGTCTTCTAAAACATCTGGTATGGTGGAAAATTCATGTTGTACATTATCAATTCGCACCTGGGTTACTGCGGCACCTTGAATCGAAGAAAGTAAAGCTCGACGCAAGGAATTGCCAATCGTATGACCCCAGCCTTTCTCCAATGGTGAAATGATAAATTTTGTATAAGTATCCAAGGTCGTTTCAGTATCGACTTCGACCTTTTCTGGTAAAACAAATGGTTTAAGTTTCATTTTGAAAACAACTCCACAATTAATTGTGCATTAAATGGCATCGCCTTTAAATCCTCACTCGAAGGTAGATTCAAGACCTGACCTCGAAGATTATCCTTATCTAAGGACAACCAAGCCGCCGATGTCGTATCCTTATTAGCAAGTACCATTTTAACCAGTTTTGAAGCACGTTCATTACGCACCGTGATTGTTTGATTTTGGCTAACTAAGAAAGAAGGTATATCAATCTTTCGTTGATTAACCGCTACATGCCCGTGTTGAATCAACTGCCGTGCCGAAGCCCGAGAATCAGCAAAACCTAATCGATAAATCACATTATCGAGTCTACGTTCGAGTGAACTGAGTAAATTCACGATTGTATCACCTTTTGTCTTCGATGCGCGCTCAAAAAATATTCTGAGTTGAGTCTCAGGAATCCCATAGATTGTTTTAAGTTTCTGTTTCTCTTTAAGTTGAATCGAATAGGGTGAAAGTTTCTTTCTGCCTCTTTTGGTCTCCTCTTCACCCCGTTTTCCCAAGACACATTTATCGGATAGACATTTTTCACCTTTCAGGAATAGTTTTTCGCCCATCCGGCGACAGACTTTACACTTTGGACCAATTTCTCTTGCCATATTTAGTCTTTGATTGTATCAAGATAATTTGAAAATGTCAACAAAAATCAAACCCTGCGCTGCTTTGGTGGTCGACATCCATTATGGGGAATGGGTGTAATATCTTTAATTGAAGTGATATCGAGCCCGGCATTCTGCAATGAGCGGATTGCAGCCTCACGACCTGGTCCAGGCCCTTTAATTCTAACGTCTACTTTCTTTACCCCAAGCCCGATAGCTTCTCGACCGCATGCCTCAGCACATTGGGATGCAGCGAATGGTGTTCCTTTTTTCGTACCGGTGAATCCCTGCCGACCCGCGCTTGATGAACATAATACGTTACCGTTAGTATCACAGATTGAAATTATGGTATTATTAAAGGTTGCCAGAATGTTTGCGATACATAAGGTCGGGATATATTTCTTAGCAGTTTTTTTAGCCACTCTTTGCTCCTGGGGTCGGTTTTTCCGCTTTAACTTTTATTACACCGGATGTCTTTCTCGGTCCTTTTCTGGTCCGAGCATTAGTCCTGGTTCGCTGTCCTCTAACCGGTAAACCCGCGCGATGCCGAGTTCCTCGATAAGAACCGATTTCAATATACCGTTTAATATTAGACGCGGTTTCAGCCCTTAACACTCCTTCAACTTTATATCCGGTCTCGATTTCCTTACGAATCCGTGTAATTTCATCATCGTTCAAGTCCGAAACTTTTTTATTCGGATCAACCTGAGCCGAAGTCACAATCTGGTGCGCGGTTTTGAGCCCGATGCCATAAATATGCGGCAGGGCATATAAAATCTTCTTTTTATCAGGCAAATCAATGCCTGCAATTCTTGCCAATGCGCCTCCTTAGTTTTAGCAAATTAAACTATTATTTATAGCAAAAAAAACGAATTTGTCAAGTAAAAATAAATAACATAAATAACTAAACTTAAGCAGAATAATTATATTCTAAATTTCTATTGAAATTTTATTATGTTGCAGTTTCTTGCCTTTGTTTTGCCAGTTTTCTGGCTGCCAATTGCTGCGAACGCAAGAGTGAAACAAACAGCGAAGCAAGAAATTTCTTAACCGCATCTTGTTTATCTAAGAGATTATGAATTCTATTGGAAAGTTCGTTCTTATCACTTTCTCTGCCTTGAATCCAGGATTCGATTGGAGAAAGATACTTCTCAAGAATATCAGCCCGTTCAAGACCATCAGTTCCTCTTTTTCCCATTGCTCCTCGCCAATTGCCAACGCCGATACTCGATATGATGATATCATAGCGTCGGAATAGTTTATGGTTACACAGGTTAAGTCTGCCGTCACCATCATTTTTGAGGACGAGCTCGTGGATTACTGTATTTTCTGGATCTACTTTTTTGATTTCCGAATCAACTGCCAATATTGCGGCTTGATGAGCTTTCAATTGCGGAGAATCTGGAGCTGAATAGTCACCCAGCCATCGTTCAAGACTCAAACCGAAGCGTTCAACATATAATTCCTTGATTTTGTTTCTATCGCCAAGCATTTCAATAACATGGTCTTGAATGATTTTATCTGGGTCGCAGGTTTTGAGAAGTATATCATAGCTATCATTTCCTTTAGACGAAAGCCATTTTCGTAGAGTCAAATAGTATGCCCAGATTTTCTTCCAGCGTTCTTCGGTCATCGATGCCATGTGTCCAATTCCCTGTTTAGAAGGGGTTTTAGTTCCAATTGACGCACATATTTCCAAAATACTTTCTTCGAGTTTCCAGTTGCATATTTCAAGCGACATAATCTGCTTCATAACCATAGCAAGGGACTCGTCTATCGGTTTTGCCTTATCCCAGAGACCCCTGAGTCTTTTTAGCTCTTGTTTTCCCTTTGGGTCATCTTTTTTGAACCAGAAGGCAAATCGTCCCCAGCGATGCATGGCAAACAGCTCCTCTTCCCAGGGCTCAAGCGAAGTATTATTTTTATCAATAGTTGTCATTTTCACCCCTTTTATTAATCGATAAATTTAAT
>JAOUPE010000091.1 GCA_029880025.1 Caldifarciminota bacterium | reverse complement strand
TTTCAGCCCTCGAAGGCATTCAATTTATGCTGGCGGATATGACTACTAAAGTTGAAGCAGCGCGTGCTTTAGTTTATGCGGCGGCTCGACATGTTGATTCTGGGGCTAAAGATATTGCCGGTTATTCCTCGATGGCAAAAATGTTCGCTTCGGATGTAGCGATGGAAGTGACGATTGATGCAATCCAGATATTTGGCGGTTATGGTTATATGAAGGATTATCCGGTCGAAAAGATGATGCGCGATGCCAAAATCACCCAGATTTATGAAGGGACTAATCAGATTCAAAGATTAGTTATTGCTCGAGAGTTATTAAAAGGCAAATTATTTTAAGTCAGAATTTGACAATTTAGCTTCAATTAGGTTTATATTAAGAAAATTAAGGTTGACCTTAATTTTCTTATAACCCATTGAATCTTCAACACAAAAAGTATCTTGACAACTGATTAGGGGCTAGCCCCTGCCTAGCCCTATGCTATCCCCTATACGGTATAGGGAGCGGCATAGGGGGTAGCCCCCGGGCTAGCCCAGTCGGCAGCTTATGGTGTAGCATAGGCTGTAGGTCTGGGAGTAGGCTAAAGGGTAGCATAAGGGGTAGGTTAGAAGGTAGCATAGGGGATTGGCTAAGAGGTGGGTTAGGTTGTTGGCTGGGAGTTAGCCTGTGGGGTAGCGTAGGGAGTAGGTTACTGGGCAGTTTTCTATATGGTGATTTTAGCGAAATTTTCTCTCAGAAGGAATTTTCGACCTGTACCTCCACTTCTCCTAGCGTCGAGGCTTGCCCTCGGTAATGGAATAGAGCGGAGTACAGGGCCCGGCACTCCAATTTTAAATCGGTGATTTTTTGGGAATTTCAATCGGTGTTATCTCAATTGTCAAGTTTGAAGACCTATCTCATTGCCCTTATTCTGGATTACTTATAAGCATTCGATGAAGTTAGCAGGTTTTTTTCTTCTTTTCATTGTAATGGGTGAAATGGGATAGAAGGGCGAGATGGGAAAATTCGTAGCCTCTCATAAAATTCAATAACCTTACTTTTATTAAATATCGAGATTTTCTACATATTTGGCGTTGCTCTCGATGAATTCACGTCTCGGCTCGACCGCATCACCCATTAATATCGAGAATAACCTATCCGCTTCAGCCGCATCTTCTAAGGTTACTCGTTTCAGAATCCTCTTCTCCGGATTCATTGTCGTTTCCCAGAGCT
The DNA here is from genome assembly GCA_029880025.1 of Caldifarciminota bacterium. Lineage (GTDB taxonomy): Bacteria > Hydrothermota > Tepidihabitantia > Tepidihabitantales > JAOUPE01 > JAOUPE01. The sequence continues at coordinate 5,557 of JAOUPE010000091.1, read as the reverse complement.
GGTCTGGATTCATCTCGCCCAAGCCTTTATATCGCTGAACATCGACTTTGTCGGTCTTATGTTTCTTAAGAATCTTTTCTAATTCTTCATCCGAATAAAGATAGGTTTCGGTCTTACCGACCTTCACCTTATATAATGGAGGTTGAGCAATACAGATATAACCAGATTCAATCAATGGCTGCATAAAACGATAGAAAAAAGTGAGAAGCAAAGTCCGGATATGCGAGCCATCAACATCCGCATCCGACATTATGATGATTTTACGGTATCTTGCCTTCTCTGGATTAAAATCATCTTCGCTGATTCCGGCACCGATTGCCGATATGATAGTTCTAATTTCGATATTTGCCAAAATTTTATTCAAAGATGATTTCTCGACATTAAGGATTTTACCTCTTAACGGCAGAATCGCCTGAAACCTGCGGTCCCTTCCTTGTTTAGCCGAACCACCCGCCGAATCACCCTCGACAATATAGAGCTCGCATTCAGCCGGATTTTCAGAAGAACAATCAGCTAATTTCCCAGGTAAAGTATCCGATTCTAATAAGGAACGACGACGGGCTAATTCTCTTGCCTTTTTTGCTGCTTCTCGCGACTTTGCCGCCGCAATTACTTTGGCAATAATCTTATTCGCCACTGATGGATTCTCTTCCAGATAAGCGTTCAGTTTTTCGCTAACAATCGATTCGACGATTCCTTTTGCTTCACTATTTCCCAATTTGGTCTTGGTCTGACCTTCAAATTGCGGGTCTTTAATTTTTATTGAAACCACTGCGGTCAAACCCTCCCGGCTATCATCACCCATAAGTTCTGAAATATCTTTTAGCGATTGCGCCTTTTTTGCATAATCATTAATCGTCCGGGTCAGGGCTGATTTGAATCCGGAAAGATGGGTTCCTCCTTCATGAGTGTTAATGGTGTTAACAAAGGAGAAAATATTTTCTAAGAAACTGTCATTATATTGAAGGGCGACCTCGACCTCTACCCCATTTCTTTTATCTTCAATGAAAATTGGTTTGTGAAGCCGGTTACGCCCTTTGTCTAAATAACCGAGAAAATCAAGAATCCCACCTGGAAATTGGTAGGTTTCCTTTTTATCCGAACGCTCGTCAATCAAATCAATCTTCAGGTTTCGATTTAGATAAGCCAGTTCCCGGAGTCGGCTGCTCACATTTTCAAATTTAAATTCGATTTTCTTAAAGATTTTCTTATCCGGTTTGAAAGTAATTTTGGTTCCGGACTTTTTAGTTTTTCCTTTTGCACTTAGTTTACTTACGGTTTCGCCGCGTTCGTAGCGTTGATGGTAAATCTTTCCATCTCGATAAACCTCGGCTTCCATAAATTCAGAGAGGGCATTGACCACTGATACGCCAACACCATGCAAGCCACCAGAAATTCGATAGACCTTGTCCTCAAATTTTGCTCCGGCATGAAGCATGGTTAATACAACTTCAACCGCCGGCTTCTTCTCAACCGGATGAGTATCAACCGGAATCCCGCGACCATTGTCTTCGACCGATGCCAAGTCATCTTCCAAGATGGTTACAATAATATGGTCACAATACCCGGCTAAAGCTTCATCTACCGAATTGTCAACAACTTCATAAATAAGATGATGCAGTCCCCGAACACTGATATCACCGATATACATCGCTGGACGTCTTCGAACTGCTTCTAACCCCTTCAAAACATGTATTGTTTCAGCATCATATTTCTCAGGCATGCCCTAATAATAACAATAAATACAATAAAATCAAGTCCAAAATTTACCTATACCTAAACCTAAGTGCTGATTTTACAATCGCTTACAAAATATACCCTGGAATTGTTTTGTCAAATTGCTCGGCTAAATATTTTGGTTTGGATTTACTTAAAACTTATGACTTGTGCTCTTGTGATTTTTGTTACGGGCGGCTCATCAAACGGAATCTGATATCTTTTACGATTTGTTTTATTTCAATTTCCGCTGGTTCTTTCTTTATATTTTCTTTTGATACCGTTTCCATATGAGGTGAACTAATAATTGTATTCAATTTATTTATGATTTCATTTTTCAGAAAAGCAAGTTCACTCATCCAAGCCGAATTGTCGACCAGAACAACCAGCACACCATTTTCTATGCTGTACGGTCTGGTATGTTTTTTTATTTCACTGCCGACCGCTCGATGCCATAATAGAATCGCTTTTTGTTCAATTATTTTCTCTGATAATTTCAGTTCATCCAAAACTTCCGGGAGAAGTTCGGATAATAGTTTTGGCTTTTTCGATTTTCTGGTTATCTGCATTATAATTTCTTAGTCAAAGCCGTTTTCCAGGTCTTCTTCAGCAAATCGAGTTCGGCATCAATGATTTTTCTGCCATTCTTATCAAATATTTTCAATCGATTGCCTGAAATAGTTTTACCAATTGGAGAAAACGGCAGACCATCAAACATCTTCTCAAATTCACGTTTCTTGGTTCGGCTCACTTCGCACAAAAATCGGGTGTTCGATTCGGAGAATAGTATATAATCATTACGTAGATTTGTTTTTCCTAAACATACCGATGATAAATCAATTTCAACTCCGATGCCACCAGCAAATGCCATCTCGGCAATTGCCACACCCAAGCCTCCTTCGGATAAATCATGGACTGCATTGACCAATCCTTTTTTAATTACGCTCTGTAATCGTTTCATCAGTTCTTTTCCAATTTTTGGGTCAACCTTTGGCAAATCATTACCCAGATAATCGTATAATGCATAATATTCAGAGCCGCCCAGCTCTTCATAGGTCAAACCTAAAAGGTAGATTAAAGAATCAGTCTGCTTCAAGTCCATGGTTACTGTCTTTTCGATATCATCGATGACGCCAATCGCTGAGATGAGGAGTGTTGGCGGAACCGGGATTATCGTCCCATCATCTTTGGTGAATTCGTTATAAAGGCTGTCTTTACCTGAGATGAAGGGCGTGCCGTATTCTTTGGCAATTTCGTAACTGGCTTCAGATGCTCTAACCAAACCACCTAAAACTTCGGGTCGGTCCGGGTTAGCCCAGCAGAAATTATCGAGCAATGCGGTTTTAGTAATATCACCACCAACCGCAACCAGGTTTCTGAGCGCTTCATCAATGACCGATGCTGCCATCCAATAGGGGTCAATCAATCCGTACCTGGGATTAATCCCACATGATACAACAATGCCGCGCTCGTCATTACGAATTGGCTGCAGGACGCAGGCATCAGACGGTCCTTCATTTTTCGAGCCTAAAAGTGGTTTGACTGAAGTTCTTGCCTGGACTTCATGGTCGTATTGTCTTATCACCCATTCCTTACTCGCAATATTAATCGAACTCAATAATTTTAATAAAGTCTTGGTCAAATCTTTAGGCAAAGGAATTTCTGGTTCGGGGTTGGCTGGTTTTGACCAGGTCGCTTTTTTCTCAATCTTGGGCCAGCCATGATGGAGAAACTCTAAGTCGATTTTCCCGACCGTTTTGCCCTGATACCGAAGATTTAACTTTTTATCGTTGGTGAGAAATCCAATCACGGTCGCTTCAACATCATGGTCTTTACACAGACCAAGAAAGGCTTTTAACTTTTCTTTGGGCACGAAAAGAATCATTCGTTCCTGGGCTTCGGAAATCCAGATTTCGGTATAAGATAGTCCTGGATATTTTAAAGGCACTTTTTCTAATTGGACCTGGGCACCACAAGAACTTGCCAGTTCACCGACTGCACTGGAAAGCCCTCCCCCACCGCAATCGGTAATCGCATTGAATAAATTTTGGTCCCTTGCCTCAAGTATCACATCGGTAACTTTCTTCTCTTCGATTGGGTTTCCGATTTGGACTGAGGTCGATGAAATTTTTTCTGATTGTTCAGTCAATTCTAATGAGGCAAAGGTTACCCCATGGATACCGTCCCGACCAGTCCTACCGCCGATTAGAACAATTAAATCACCTGGTTCAATTTTTTTCTCAATCTTATCTTTAGGCATAATCCCAACCGTGCCGCAGTATACCAGCGGGTTGCCTAAAAACTTGTCATGAAAATAGATTGCGCCATTGGCAGTTGGAATACCCATGCGATTACCATAATCCCGGACTCCGCTCACCACTCCTTTCAAAACTCTTCTTGGCGCAAGAATTCCTTTTGGTATTTTCTCCTGAGCAAAATCGGGCGCGGCAAAACAGAAAACATCGGTATTTAGAATCGGTTTAGCACCTAAGCCGGTACCAAGACAATCCCTAATTACCCCACCGATACCGGTTGCCGCACCGCCATAAGGTTCTAAAGCCGAAGGGTGATTATGCGTCTCAACCTTAAAAGTTACTGCATACTTTGAATCAAATTCAATCACTCCTGAATTGTCTTTAAACACCGAAAGGCAAATCGGGTGATTGAGTTCTTTGGTCACCCGAAATATTGTCGACTTTAAAAGATTTTCAATTTTTCTGCCATTATAAATAATATTACCGGTAAAGGTTTTATGCTTGCAGTGCTCGGACCAGGTCTGGGCAAAAGTTTCTAACTCGATATCAGTCGGATTTCTGCCTAAACGAGTATAGTAATCTTTCAAGGTATGCATCTCTTTTAGATTCAAAGCAAGTTGTCTAGTTCGGGAGATTTCTATCAATTCTTCATCGCTTTTGCCAATAATCGGTAATTCATTAATTGAAAATTGGAATGGCGCAGGTTTAATGAATATCTTCTCTCCTTTTTGGGCTGGGTGTTGAATCAAAGGGTTGTAAAGAAGGCTGTTAGTAACTTTTTCAATATCTTCTTGTTTAGCCCGGCAAGGGAAAAGAAAACGTTTGCCAGTTTTGACCTGGCAATTAAGAAATCCCATTGCCGCTAATGCGCCAATGATATTTTCGGCTGATGGGTCCATCACACCGGGATTAAAGATAATTTCAATCTCCTTTTTTCGTTGTGACCGGAACCGACCAATTCGGCATGATTCGGTCACCGGGTCACCGAGGAGTTCTTCTGTAATCTTTCTTACATCGTTTAGCCTTTTTAATCCTTGTATAAAGTAGATGCGGATGATTTCCACGCTTTTAATGCTTTTGATTCCTAAATCCAGGATATCATGCATCAATGCCTGAGCTTCCGGGTCAGGAGTTTCCTTTTTAATTTCAATTCGCCATGATAGTAATTCTCGATTTAGTTTTTTTGACATCGGCTTAGCATAATTATTGATTTATCTGAAGTCAAGCAAAGAAATTGCAACCTTGGAAAATCATTTTACCACATATTTCGAAGCCTCCTGTGTTCTCGCTGTTTTTATTCTTCCTTCAAGCCTTTCGTGCTTTTGCCTTCTATTCTACAAATCGCTTTTCGTGTTTTCATTATTTCGTGCTTTCGTGGTATTCTTTTTTCCTCTGCCCTATGGTTGTTCGGTGGACACTTCGTGTATCGGCACAGGCTTTGCGTTGCGGTCTCGGCGGTCAAAGAAATTGTTCCTTGACATATAGATATTTTTCGTTATAAGTATTGTAGATTGCGGGGTGGAGCAGTCTGGAAGCTCGTGAGGCTCATAACCTCAAGGTCGCTGGTTCGAATCCAGCCCCCGCTA
>JAOUPE010000090.1 GCA_029880025.1 Caldifarciminota bacterium | reverse complement strand
AGAAAGAAAACAAATTTTCTACGAACCGCAGAGATATCAGAAAGTTAAAATTTTAAAAATTGGAATTTAGATATTATTTGGGATTTGGTGCTTTAGAATTTGGAACTTATTTTGATATTTCTGTATTATCTTTACTCCATTAACAGTATCAAAAAGGTTATACTTAAAATTTAACCTAAAATTGACCCAAATTTTCATCTATCGCTTTGATATCTTATATTTGATTTTGGTGTGGGAGGGGGTATCAACCCTAAGTTATCTCCCAAGCGGCAAGTCTTGACTAATCTTAGTATGAAGTTATCATTGGATATGACCAAAAAAGATTTTATGAATAAGATAACTAATAGTCAAAATGATTTTTTTCAGAGATTTCTTGATATATTAAAAGAGAAAGATATAAAATTTTGCGTGGTTGGCGGTTTAGCTGTAAATGCTTATTGTGAACCAGTGGTCAGCCTCGATTTAGATATAGTCATTGCCGGCTCACAAGTATCAGAACTTATCCGAATCTTATCGGCAAAATTCAAGGCTAACGAACAACTTCACAGTATTAATATCTCCAGTCCAGATTCAGACTTGCGCATTCAAATCCAAACTGATTTAAGATATCAGGAATTTATTGGCAGGGCAGCAAATAAGAGTGTATTAGGATACGAAATACCGGTGGCATCCTTAGAAGATGTATTACAAGGTAAAATTTGGGCTTATGAGGATACTACTCGCCGACCGAGCAAACGGCAAAAGGATTTAGCCGATATAATGCGATTAACCGAAACTCATCCCAATTTGGTCAAATTATTGCCTGACTCAATAAAACAACGACTGGCTTTGAGCGAATAACCGTCTAATTATTAGGGAGTTACTTACCGGGCACTTAGGTGGTCACCCTAAGCCATCCCGTATTGATTTATAAAGTTAGAATTATTGACAGATGTAAAAATATTTTATAATCTCAATTAGCATTTAGTTTGAGTAAGACTAATTTACAGAAATAAAGAAGGGAGGATTTGTTATGCCTTTAATTTCGGATGAGAATAAAAAACAAATCCAGGAAATATTTCAAAAACTTACCAATAAAGTTATCATTCATTTTTTTACTCAGGAGTTTGAATGTGAATCGTGTAAGGCTGCCCATGAACTTTTGCAAGAATTAACTGCACTTTCTGACAAATTAGAACTTAAGGTCTATGATTTTCTGAAAGACCAGGAGAGTGCGAAAAAGTTTGAAATCGATAAGATTCCGGCAATTGTGCTCGAAGGTCAAAAGGTTTACGGGATTCGTTTCTTTGGCATACCCTCTGGTTACGAATTTGCCGCCCTCTTAGAAGATTTGGTTGATGTTTCAAAAGGAATAACCGAACTATCTTTGGAAACGATAAGTCAATTAAACACCTTGATAAAACACCTACATATCCAGGTCTTCACAACACCCACCTGTCCTTATTGTCCAATTATGGTTAGAATGGCACATAAACTTGCCTTGATGAGTGAACGAATCAAAGCCGACATGGTCGCATCCATCGAATTTCCTCATTTAGCGAGTAAATACTCAGTATTGGGGGTACCCAAGACAATTGTGAATGATGGTGCAGTTGAAATTGACGGAGTCTTGCCGGAGCCAGCATTTGTCCAGCAAGTGATGCGTGCGGCTTAAACTTCAGATTCAAACAAACCAAAGATTAGCATAGAAAAAATTACCACGAAAGCACGAAAACGCGAAAGAAGAATTAACCACTGAAGATACTTAAAGCACCGAAGACAATAAAATCCATTAAAGTTTCTTTCTTACTTTCTGTGTGTTCAGTGCCCTCTGTGGTTTCTTGCTTCTTTATTTTGTGTTTGGTCAGTCACTTGCATTTTTACCCTTGACTTTTTCACATCTACCCTTAAGCTATGTCAAGTTAACGAGATGTATTTAGTAGAAACCTTGCGTCAAGCGTAAGGCATATGCGTTGAGCGTCTGTTGTATTGGAGGAAATAATGGAAGAAGAATTGTTAGCAAAAATTGACCCGGAAATTTTTGAGGCGATTCGAAAAGAGACGAATCGTGAACATTCGACTTTAGAATTAATCGCTTCGGAAAATTTTTGTTCCGAAGCGGTATTGGCTGCCTTAGGTTCGGTCTTAACTAACAAGTATGCCGAAGGCTATCCCTTTTCTCGTGACAAACAGGGTAATATCAATTTTGCTAAAGACGGTCGTTATTACGGCGGTTGTGAATTCGTCAATATGTCAGAACGTATTGCGATTGAGCGAGCCAAAAAATTATTTGGGGCTGACCATGCTAATGTCCAACCCCATTCTGGCACCCAAGCCAATATGGCAGCCTATTTTGCTTTGGCTAATCCAGGCGATACCATCTTCGGTCTTAATCTTTCCCACGGCGGGCATCTTTCGCATGGTCATCCGGTCAATTTTTCCGGTAAATACTTCAATGTGATTCATTATGGAGTCGACCAGAAGACCGAGATGCTCGATTACGGCGAACTCTTAAAAATGGCAACAGAGCATAAGCCAAAGATTATTGTCTCTGGTGCCAGTGCTTATCCGAGGACGCTTTATTTTGATAAGTTCCAGGAAATTTGCGATGAAGTTGGTGCGGTTCAGGTAGCCGACATTGCTCATATTGCCGGGATTGTGGCAGCCGGTCTTCATCCCTCGCCAGTTCCTTATGCCGATGTCATCACAACCACAACCCATAAAACTTTAAGAGGACCAAGAGGTGCCATCATCATGTGCAAGGCAAAACATGCCGAAGCGATTGATAAGATGACTTTCCCGGGAATGCAGGGTGGTCCTTTAGAGCATGTGATTGCAGCTAAAGCAGTATGTTTTCAAGAAGCGCTCAGCGATGATTTCAAGCAGTATCAGAAGCAGATTATTTACAATGCAAAAGTTCTTGCCGATACTCTGTCCGGTCTGGGTTATCGTCTGGTGGCGGGTGGAACCGACACCCATTTGATGCTGGTTGATTTACGAAACAAGAATATTACCGGTAGAGATGCGGAACGGGCTTTGGGAAAATCGAATATTACGGTTAATCGTAACACTATCCCCTTTGACCCGCAAAAACCATTCATCGCCTCTGGTATCCGTTTAGGCACCCCAGCATTAACCACCCGCGGCATGAAAGAACCGGAAATGAAAAAGATTGGTCAATTGATTGATAAAGTATTAAGCAATATCGGTAACGAAAAAGTCTACACTGAGGTTAACGCTGCGGTGAAAGAATTGGTCGAATCCTTCCCGCTCTATGCCGAACGCCGAGCTATTTATGATTCATTGGCAAAGTAGATACCACAGATGGGCACAGGGAAGAAGATAATGAAACCACAAGATTTCACAGATTTTTACGAGATTAAAAAAGAAAAGATAATTAGTTTAATTAAATCTTGTGATAATCTTGTGTTAATCTCGTGGTTTAATTCTTCTTTATCTGCGCTTATCTGTTGCAATACCTGTGCTAATCTGTGTTTCAAAAAAGGAGAACAATGACCGAAATTACTGAAATTATTGGTCGAGAAGTATTAGATTCGCGCGGCAATCCAACGGTTGAAGTCGACTGCTTCATTGCGAGTGGTGCACGGGGTCGAGCTCAGGTTCCTTCCGGCGCTTCAACCGGAACCTACGAAGCATTAGAGTTACGTGACAATGACAAGAAACGATTCTTAGGTAAAGGTGTGCTCAAAGCAGTACAAAATGTAAATGAAATCATTAGTCCGAAAATAATCGGAATGGATTGCCTAAACCAGACATTGATTGATAAAACCCTTTTAGAGCTTGATGGCACCGACAACAAATCCAATCTTGGTGCTAATGCGATTTTAGGGGCATCGATGGCAATTTGTCGAGCTGCTGCTCAATATCTGCAATTACCACTCTATCGTTATCTCGGAGGCACCGATGCCGGGACTCTACCAGTTCCCTTACTTAATGTTATAAATGGCGGTGTTCATGCGCCTAATAATCTCGATGTCCAGGAATATATGATTGTGCCGGCGGGCGTTGATTCCTTTACCGAGGCGATACGCTGCGCCTCAGAAGTTTATCATACTTTGAAAAAGATTTTGATGGAAAAAGGAATGATTGCCACCATTGGTGATGAGGGTGGTTTTGCTCCTGATTTTAACTCTAATCAAGAACCTTTAGAAATAATCATGCAGGCTTGTGAGAAAGCCGGCTACGAACCAGGTGACGATATTTTCCTGGCTTTAGATGTTGCTGCCAGCGAGTTGTATAAGGATAAAAAGTATGAGTTTCAACTCGACCAGCAAAAGTATTCGGGTGAAGAATTGATTGAGGTATATTCGAATTGGGTCGATAATTATCCGATAATTTCGATTGAAGATGGATTTTCACAGGATGACTGGGAGGGTTGGGCTGCCTTTACTAAAAAATTGAACAAAAAGATTCAGATTGTTGGTGATGATATCTTTGTTACCAATATTCAGCGGGTAAAAGAAGGAATTCAAAAAGGTGTGGCTAATGCGGTACTGATTAAACTTAATCAAATCGGCACCGTAACCGAGACCCTTGAGTGTATTGAATCGGCAAAGAGTTCTGGCTACCGGACCGTAATTTCTCATCGTTCGGGTGAGACCGAGGATACCTTTATTGCCGATTTAGCCGTAGCAACCAATGCCGGTCAGATTAAGACCGGCGCACCGGCTCGTTCTGAACGGACCGCTAAATATAACCAGCTTATCCGAATTGAACAAGAAAGCCGTGCAAAGTTTATCGGCAAGGAAGTTTTTGCTCATATCTATTGAGAATGAATATTAAACACCGAATAACATTGAAGGGTCTGAAATCACCGAATAATTCGGTGTCTTTCGGTTACTTCAGTGCTTTCAGCGATGAATTCTAATAAAATGAAACGTTCTTCTTATCGTCCGATTCGACGGCGGAATAAACGTATTTATCAGCGTTCGGTAAAAGACGCAAAAAAACGAAAGCGGCTTTTCTTCTTCTTTCTAATCCTGGTAATTCTATTATTAATCTTTATCCCTGGTCATAATGGTCTTATTAAACTCACTGCCAAGCGATTAAAAATCCAAAAACTCCATAATGAAATCGAGAATTTGAAAATACGGATTGAACTGGTTCGGGCTAAGATTGCAAGAAGTAAAAACCCGGAATATATCAAACGTTATGCCCATGACCGCTATGGCATGGTGCCCAAGTCCGATACTTTGAAAGATAAAACTCCGTCAAACCCCTAAGACACTAACCTGACTGCGAAAATCTTGACCAGTTTGAAGAAGTCGTTATTATTAAAGTTATATGATGAAAATAAATACGAAAGGAATATAACATATTAAAGATTAGTGGACTTGTTTGGCTTGAAGAAATTATTGAGAAACTCGAACAGAAACACAGGGTTAAACAACATGAAGTCCGAGAGGTTCTTACCAGTAGACCTCGATTTCGTTTTGTTGAAAAGGGATTCCAAAGAGGTGAAGATGTCTATTCAGCACTCGGACGAACTGCTTCAGGACGTTATTTAATCGTTTTCTTTGTATACAAAAAAGATAAACGGGCACTTATTCTATCCGCCCGAAATATGACTGATGTTGAAAGGAGGAAATTTGAAAAGAAATAAAACTTCCATTTCAAAAGCCAAGACCTATAAGGAAATTGGTGAATTTTGGGATAGGCATGACCTTGCTGAATATTGGGGTCGAACCAAGCCTAAAAAATTTGAAGTGGATATCCAATCCGAAGTTACTTATTATGCCTTGGACAACGAATTATCAGCAAGAATCCAGGCTATCTCCCGAAAACGGGGTATATCTCCGGATACATTGTTAAACTTATGGGTGCAGGAAAAATTACAAAAGCAAAAAGCTTAGTCTCCTTAGTGAACATAGAACTAAATTGATTTATGGCAAGTGCAATTTTTAGAACTTCAAGACCATGATTAAAATGACATTTGACCTAGACTAAAATCAAACGTTATGCCCAGAACCAGTACTACATGGTCCCCAAATCTGATACAATCAAATAATGCAATATTTTAACCGCAGAGATAGCAGAGACATCAGAAGTAGCTGTAGTCTGCCTAAGAAAAAGAAACGCAACCTAAAGGTTGCGGCTACCAAACTGTCATTACGGGAGTAAATGAGAAAGAAGAGAAAAAGGAGACTGAAGAATCTGATTATCCATTCTATTCTCGCTGGTCACTATCCCCCAAGATTGACTTTTTGAGCATTAAGTAGTAAAATAAAATACATGTGCGGTGTTTTAGGCATCTTTAATCGAACCCGAGCCGTATCCGAATTATATGAAGGTTTAATCGCTTTGCAGCATCGGGGTCAGGATTCAGCCGGCATCATCACTTATGATGAAATGTTTCATCTGAAAAAAGGTAATGGTCTGGTCAGTCGGATATTTAATGAGAAGAATCTATCCCGGCTGGTCGGCAAAGCCGGCATCGGTCATGTCCGTTATCCGACCGTTGGTCCGGGCAGTATTGAAGACGCCCAGCCATTTTTTGTCAACGCCCCGTTCGGCATTGCCCTGGTCCATAATGGCAATGTGACCAATTATTTTGATTTACGTGAAGATTTGGCTAAAAATTCTTTTCGCCAGCTCAACTCTTATTCGGATGGTGAAGCGATTCTCAATGTCTTAGCCGATGAGATATCGAAAAGAAATATAAAGTCATTTGGCTCAAAATCGGTTTTTGGTGCAGTTGAAGGTGTGTTCAAAAGAGTAAAAGGCAGTTATTCGGTAGTTGCCCTTATTGCCAACAAAGGAATTTTAGCCTTTCGTGACGCTCATGGTATAAAACCGCTCATTTTCGGCAAAAAGAA
>JAOUPE010000010.1 GCA_029880025.1 Caldifarciminota bacterium | reverse complement strand
TGAGGGTCCAGTTTGCACTGTTAGAATAAGCACCAGTGCGCACGGTTGCCCAGGCTTCGGTACCATGAGGTGTGCCACCAGGTCCACCGGAAAGAGTGCCGTGCTGCCAGCCAGCCGTAGTATTCGAAACAAAGCCGCCGTCCTGAGCTTCAAAGTCCTCAATATAGTCGGCAACCGCAGAAACTGCGCTTCGGGCGTCATTGGAATTATCCAGGTCAGTAGCAAACATGGTCGAGCATTTTGCATTAAAGAAGCCAGTACCCGGCAACCAGTCAGTAAACACGAGGGTATCAACCGCACCAGCTGCCAGAGCGGTCACGGTTGTAGTGTCAGCATAGCCATCATCGATTGAGAACCAGACATCAAAGGTTGCAGCCTGAATGCCATAGTTCTTAACGATTGCGGTTGGGGCTAAAGTGTCACCCGGAATGATACCAGTTGGAGCAAGGATTGCATCAACACCGACATCATAAGGAACCGGGAACCCACCGGCTTCATGCCAGTTTAGATTTGCCGAGCCGTTATAACCGGCAGCAGCATGGAGTCGAGTCCTGCCAGAATAGGTTACAGCAGCAGCAGCAGCGCCAATAAGTCCCTGAATCATTGAATTTTCTGCTGCCCAGCCTGCAGCTGGGAAGGTCGGGTCTAATACGAAGGCAGAGTTAAGCGTTGGAGACCAGCTTTGACCGCCGCCATAGCACACAACTTTATTATTAATCACTTCTAATCCAGCCGAGTGTCTGCCAACCGGTAGTCCTGGTACCTGGGTCCAGGTATTGGTTGCAATGTCATAGATATACGCAGTCGCATCTGAGGTCCAACCACCAACACTATAGAGCTTACGACCATAACCAACCAGCATGCTGTAGGACAGGCAGTTGGGTCGCGGTGAACCAAAGAACCAGGAGTTGGTATTGATGCTATAGCCCATCAGGGTTCCAGCAGTAGGGCTGGAACTGATTACCCACAAGGTATCGCCAACCACCGCGCACGGCGAACCGCTCGAGGTCATCGGCATATTTGCGCCATAATACCAAGAGTCACCGGCAACATCATAGATTTGCAGTTGGTTCCGATACGGTGAATAACCACCCGGCACATAGATTCGGTCACGAGCCAAATCATAATCACCGGTGATGTTCATCACACCGAGCAACATGTTGGACAATGTGGTCCAGGTACCGCTTGTCACATCATAGCGGGTGCACTGGTTAGAATAGGTTGTGGTATAACCGCCATAGACATAGAAGTGTCCCATCGTGTCACCGCAGCCACCAGTTCGATAAGAAGTGGCAGGATGTGGTGGCATAGCAGTCCAGATTAAACCAGGCAGATAGACCAGTCTTGATAGGGTATCATTGGACGGGTCCAAATCACCGGCTAAAGCGGTGAACGCAGTCACCACATAGCCTGAACCAAGCGGACCGACTGGGAATGTGGGTGTGAAGTTGATATTGGCAGTATCACCAGAATTAAGTGTTCCAGAATAGGTCTGAGACTGGTTATAGATTCTTACACCAGCCGAATCAATCCAGATTGTGACCGGAATATTGGAGATGGTATCGGTTCCAGCATTACGAATGGTTACATTCGGATTGACCGAAGTGCTGGGTGGAGTGGCTGACGACGGCGCATTGATTTTCAATAGCATAGCATCGGTTGGTGGGGGCGGTGGAATTGTACCGCGCTCGTGTAAAAGGAAACGAGTCGATACACCGGTCAAACCGGTTGCGGCATGGAGCCGCCAGGTATCTGGATAGAACATTTTGCCAAACGCACCAGCATAACGAGTCGAAATCATCGAGTTTTCAGTTGCCCAGGAACCACCAGAGCCTTGAGACAAATCATAGGAATAAACCGCAGCGGTTGCCGCGCCCCAGGATTGACCGCCGCCAAATACCCAGAGTTTGCCATTAACCTCTTCGGTGCCATGACCGTGCTGACCGCGCGGCATGAAAGCGAAGCTGGGTGTAACGCCGACACCGATTTCATACATCGTCACGGTATCTCTTGAGGGCCAGCCACCAGTGAAGTAGACTTTATTGCCATAAGAGGCAGCACCACCGGATGCACCGGTTCCAGGCAGGGCACTGACGTATGACCAGGTATTGGTGCTGACCCGATAACACCAGAGTCCAAGACTGAACGCACTCAAATCAGTACCAGTAATGAAGATTGAATCACCGACTGCTGCACCATAGGTGCCAAGCATTGCTAAGAAGCAAGATGCGCCAAGGGTCCAGGTATCGTTAGCAATATCGTAAATCTGGGTCCAGTTCATGGCAACAGCGCCATCATAACCGCAGAATACAAAGATTTTATTGGTCGGCGGATGGAAGATAGCACAATGGTTGGAGTTGGCATAAAGCATCGGACGCGCCACGTGCCAGGAGTCACCATTGGCAAAGTACTGATAAGTGACATTCGAGGCAACCGAGTTAGTCCAACCACCAGTCACATAGAAGTGACCAGAGGTATCGCCGCAGCCAGCCGTCCGATAACGAGTAGCCGGAACCGCTGCTCTGGCTTGCCAGGTTATGGCAAGAGGCGAAGCCGGTGGTTCTTCAAACATTTCAGCCGCACTCGGATGAATGAAAGAAGAAAAATCAGGCGAGACATTAATGCCATCGGTTTTTACTCTGAGCGGCGCTTTGACAAAATCAGGGGTGCTTGCGAAGACGAGTAGGAACGTGCAGGTCAGGAGTAATAATGTCTTTGTTCTTGACATATTAAGCCTCCTTATAGATTTATTTTGTCCTGACATAATGTCAGGAATTTTTCATCGGATTAATTCAAGAAATGTATTGACTACGATTCAGTTAATACCCAGCGGCACTGGGTAAAACTGTTTTTTGTATAAACGATACATTTTGATTTGTAACCCGATGAAGTTCTTTTTTGGGGTAGATAAATCACTACCTTCGGACTTTCTACTTCCACCCCGGAGCGAAAGTCCAAGATTATAGAAGTTAAAACTTGGGATTAATGATTATACTGATACCCAAGTCCGTGCTTAACTCGAATTGTAGAAAAAATTGCAGATTTGTCAATAGTTTTTTTAATCGAAATTCGGTTAGTAAATCCAAAGATTTTTAAAATTTGCGTATTGTAAGTATCTGTAAATACCATAGTTATATAGATTTCCCTGTATTGGTTTTTTAGTGAGGGCTGGGTCTGGTTGAGCTTATGATTTGATATTATTAAGGGGTAAGCCAAAAATAGAAAAAAATGTGAGAATTGACTTTAATGAATTTTCAATTATGATAGAAAAATGAAGAGGTCGTTCCAGAAGATTTTTTTGGTAATTTTTTTGGTGACATTAAGCCCGGGCCAGGAATGGGTAAGAAGATATGATGGACCGGCTTCGGATTTTGATGTTGGGCTTGATTTAGCTTTCGACCAATTCGGAAATTGTTATGTGACCGGTTATAGTACAAACCATAGTTTCAATTATGATTATGCAACATTGAAATATTCTAATTCAGGGATTGAGCGATGGGTCAGGCGTTATAACGGAACCGGTAATGGTTACGATGTGGCTCGGGTAATCAGGATTAACCATCAAAATCAAATCTTTGTGGCAGGCGGCAGTTATGGTTTTGGCACCAATCTTGATTTTTTAAACATCCGCTATGATACTTCCGGAAATGTAATCTGGATGAGACGATTTGATGGGGGAGCAAATCTGGCTGATGAAATCTTTGATTTGACAACCGATAATTTTGGTTATCTTTATCTGACCGGTTATGCAACCGACTCGAATTACCAACACTGTGCCCTGACCATTAAATACGATACTTCGGGCACAATGGTCTGGTCAAGGCGTTATTCTGGTCCGCCCACCATAAATAATGTTGGCTTGAAGATTAAACTCGATAATTGGAATAATGTTTATGTTGCCGGCTATGGCAATGACACCAGCGGCTGGTATGATTATTTTGTCCTGAGGTATGATTCATCGGGCAATCGAGTCTGGGTGGCAAATTACAATGGCACCGCTAATCGGAATGACTATTTGAAAGATTTGGCGATTGATACTTTGGGAAATGTTTATGTGACCGGTTACAGCGAAGGGGAAGATTCTAATTTCGACTGTGCCACTGTCAAATTCGATGCTTCGGGTAATCAAGGCTGGGAAGAGCGCTACAACGGAACCGCCAATCAAGATGACCGTGGTTATCGAATCGTCTTAGACCAAAACCAGAATGTCTATGTGGTCGGTTTTAGTGATGGCATTGGCACGGCACATGACTTTATTACTCTGAAATACGATACCGCAGGTAATGAGCGCTGGCAGCGCCGCTACAACGGTCCGGGTAATGGTGATGATGTGGCAAAAGCGTTGGCGGTTGATGATGAGGGCAACTGTTATGTTGCCGGACATGGTTATTTTGGTCCGGTCAATACGGATGATTATATGACAATCAAATATGACAGTGTCGGCAATTTGGTTGCGGAAAGGAATTATAACGGCACGAGCTCGGGCTATGACGAGCCGAATCAGTTGCGATTAGACCAGAACCGCAATATTTTCCTAACCGGGGAAAGCGGCGGTTTGAACACTTCGGCTGATTTCACCACAATTAAATATCAGACACTCGGCATTGAAGAGAACCAACCAAGCAAAATTAAATTTGAAGAATTGGTGCTTCCTAATACTTTAATTTTGAAACAGAACCAATTGTCTCTTTTACTCCAAAATTTTGAGATAACGAAATTTGGAATTTCAATGTTCGATATTGCAGGCAGGCAAATCAGAAGTCAGCTAATTAAAGCCAAGCATGGTTTGAATCTTTTCGGGCTAAATTCGGGTATATACTTTCTTATCATCGAAGCCGATAGTCTTGTTAAAATCATTAAACTTGTGCTAATCGATTAAAAGTTGATTTTTTTGAATGAATTATATTTGTTGACATCGTCCATAAAAAATGTAAAATTCTATCGTGAGTTTAGAAAAGAAAAGGAGGATAGATGCGTTTTAATATAATCCTGATTTTACTGGGAATGCTCTTAATTTCAGCTAATCTCAATGCCTGGGATCCTCAACACAGCGGAACAGGTCAGCTTTATGACATCGATTTCCCACCAGGTAATACTAATGTTGGTTATGCCTGTGGTTCGGGAGGACTCATATTAAAAACAACCAATGGTGGTACTGATGGTTGGCCGAGGATTCAGTCCCCACTTGCAATGGAATACAATGGTATTAGTTTTCCAGATGAATCGAACGGCTATATTGCGGTTAGTGATTCTGGTTTTATTTTGAAGACCGTAGATGGTGGTTCTAATTGGATAATACAACGGGTTGGACAAAACGTTAGTTTTACTGCAATCCATTTTCCGGTTGACCCCAATGTTGGTTGGGCAACTGGTTTGGGTGGTCAGGTCTGGTTTACCTTTGACGGTCTTAACTGGGCGGCCATTCCGATTCCTGAACCAATTAATCTGCTTGGTTTGCATTTTCTCGACGACAATTTATATGGTTGGATAGTTGGCGACCAAGGCGTTTGTTATCGAACTCCTAATGCTGGCCTAACTTGGTTAGGATGTACTACCAATGTCAATCAACGGCTTTTGGATATCCATTTCACCGATAAAGTGAACGGCTGGGTAGTCGGCACTGGCGCAACTGTTTTGCAATCAATTGATAGTGGCTGGACCTGGACCGAAGTTAATATTCCAGGGGTACCAGGCAATGTCAGTTTCCAGTCGGTAATCTTTCCGACCCCAACCAACGGCTATATTTGCGGTAGTGGTGGCTGGTTTTGCCGCACCACCAATGGTGGCAGTTCTTGGGAAGCATACGTTATTACTCCAATCCATAACTATTATGGTATGGATTTTCCGTCTGGTTACCTGACCGGTTGGATATGCGGTTCTGAAGAGGCGATTCTATATACCCCAGACGGCGGAGTTCCGGCAATTGAGGAGTCGAAATTAAAACCAGGGATAGCAAAGAAATTTTTGGACTGCACACCAAATCCATTCCGCTCCAATACGTTTATTAAATTTGCTCAACCAGTAAAAGGTAATGCGACACTAAAATTGTATGATGCTAAAGGTGAACTGATTCGGACTCTGACCTTGAATAAGAGTGGAAAGGTGAACTGGGATGGCAGAGACGATTTGAATCATAAAGTAGCACCCGGCGTTTACCTGCTTGAATACAAAACCGATGCTGGTTTGTCCGAGCGGATTAAACTGGTCGCATTGGATTAATTCTTTTCCTAAATCAGCCCAGTACTTAAAATAGTGCTGGGCTCTATTTTTCCAGTTTAGTTTAAAATGACTATTGACACCCATTAAGAAAAGATGTAAGATGAAAACAAAAATTAAGAAAGGAGGTTCAATAATGCGATTTAAGATAATACTGGCTGGTTTGGCACTATTTTTAATTTTTGCTAACCTCCAAGCCGGTTGGGAAAGACAATTTGCCGCACCGAATCACCTTAATAGTATCGATTTTCCGCCGAACAATACAAGCGTTGGTTTTGCCTGCGGTGATTCGTCTTTACTGTTGCGAACCGTTGATGGCGGTGAGCGATGGGAAATAATGCTGGTTCTGCCTTCGGATAACTTCCATGATATTAATTTTCCGGTGAACGAATCAATCGGTTACATCGCCTGCGATTTGGGCAATGTGCAAAAAACTACGGATGGCGGTGAAGTCTGGGAGATTGTCAATACCGGTTCCCCAGTATCTCTTTACGGTCTACACTTTCCAAATAACATTGATGTTGGATATGCAGTGGGCGATGATGGAACGATAAAAGTGACCAGGGATGGTGGGTTAGGTTGGGAAGATTTTCCGGCGCCAATTCCGGTTAGGCTTAATGATGTCTATTTCGTAAATACCATGGTTGGCTATGTGGTCGGAGCAGAAGGTAATGTTTTCTACACCTTTGATGGTGGGCAAACCTGGGAGCCACGCTCGACTGGTTTGGAGGAGCAATTGCTTGGTGTCTATTTTCATGATGATACTACCGGTTGGGTAGTTGGTGAAGGTAGAATCCTTTTGAAAACGACTAACGCCGGAGGAGAATGGACAAGACTCCAAATTCCAGGGCCAACCATTACTAATTTCCATTCCGTAATCTTCCCGACTGGTGTAAATACTGGTTTCGTTTGCGGCACCGATGGTCTCGTTGCTAAGACGACCGATGGAGGGAGAACCTGGCAGATAACCGAGCTTGGTGAAGTTTACGACCTTCACTGTATCGAGTTTCCCCAGGACGACTTGATTGGTTGGATTTGCGGCAGTGAAGGGATAATCTTTAAAACCATAGACGGTGGAATTGGGATTAAAGAGAATAATTTGAATCGAGCGTTGAGCGAAAATAGCTTTAGCTGTTCACCTAATCCGTTCCGGACCAATACAACAATAAAATATAACCATCCGGTAAAAGGGCAGACCATACTAAAGGTTTACGATGCTAAAGGTGAATTGGTGCGTCGTCTAACTTTGAATAAGAATGGAAAGGTGAGCTGGGATGGGAAAAATGAACAGAATCAGCGGGTCGATTCAGGAATTTACTTTATCGAGCTGGCAATGAATGCTAGCTCAGCCCAGTCCATCAAATTGGTGGTTTTAGATTAGAAGATTTAAAAGAGAAAGCCCCGCCGAGGCGGGGCTTTTTTCTTTTTGGCTAATTTAGAATTAATTTCCGGGTGATAACCTGACTGCCGCTTTTCAGCCGAATTATATAGATTCCTGAACCGAGCGGAGCAGGGTTAATCAAAAATTCATCGGTCTGGTCAGAGATGATTTGGTAGGATTTCATTAATTGACCACAGGTATTGAATAGTTGTAATGAGATTGGGTCAGGATTCCTAGCTTCGTATTTTATCCGAAAAGGTCCGTTTGCCGGATTTGGTATTATCGAGAAATTTTGTGTTGTAATTTTACTAATTTGCGCCGACTCTTCGATTCCGATAACATCCTGTATCACAGTTACTGTTCCATCCCCATAATTTGCCACATAGACCGTATTCTGAGCAAGATTTATTTCTAAGGCATAAGGAATTTCTCCAACATTAAGGGTTATTTCTACAACATTGTGGTCACAGCGAATCACACTTACACTGTTGGCGCCGGCATTGGCGCAATGAACCTTGTTGGTATTCGGATTGTAAATCAAAGAATAGGGATTGGCTTGAACCGATACCACAGCAACAACCGTGTTGGTTCCACCACTTATAACGGTAGCCGTGCCGTCACCGAAATTGGCGCAGTAGATTAGATTGTTGGTCGGATTTGACGTCAGGGCGTTAGGTTGACTGCCGACTGCAATCCGAGCATTGATAGCATTTGATACCCCATCGAGGGCATAGACACTTTCTGCTTCAATTGCTGCAACATACAGTTGGTTGTTGGTTGAGTGCCAGGCAATTGCCTGAGGTGGTGTTCCTAAATCAATCGTAGTGATAACCGAATGGTTTTCGACATCGATTACGGTTATCGAATTGCCGGCGCCGTTGGCAACGTAAAGCTTGCCACTGGTAGAATTCAGAGCCGCTGCGATTGGATTCTGACCAACCGCAATGGTGGCAATTATCCGTTCATTGGTGCCATCGATTACCGTGACATTGTCACTGCCGGAATTGACGCAATAAACCTTGTTGGCAACTGGTTGCCAGATTAGGAATTGAGGTGAATTACCAACCGTAATATTCTCCAGGATGGTATCGGCAACAGCATCAAGAACCGTTACCGTATTTGCTTGTCGGTTGGCACAATAGATTTTATTACTAACTTCATTATAGGCTAATGCCCAGGGACCATCACCAACTGCAATATGGGATAGGATGGTATTGTTTACACCATCGATTACGGTTAGACTGTCAGCTTCGCTGTTGGCACAATAAACTTTATTCTCCCGAGTATTGTTGATTAGAGCGGCTGGACCGCTGCCCACAACCAGAGTTGTGTCCACATACTGGGCTTGGATTGTGATGATTAATCCGATGATAAATAGCACAAATAATGATTTCATTCTGCCTCCTCGGTTAAATTTATATTTCTCCCTATATGATGCAACATCAATTGATTTTAAGCTTTATCTAAAGCTTAGTCAATAACGAATTGATGCAAATAACAATATTATTTTAACTTCACTAATTTGGTAACAAAAGTACTGGCTGGTAGACTAATATTTTGCACCAGACCAAAGTAAATACCATTGGGCACTGAATTACCTTTCGAATCAGTCCCATCCCATAAAACCGTTGATTTTTGTTGGCTTAATCTCCAATGCCTGACCATTTTACCGCTAAGGTCATAGATTTTAAAATCGGTCTTTTGATTTTTAACCGCGGCTAAAGGAGAAAAACCTATTATGGTGTGGCTGGAAAATGGATTGGGCTGGATAGCAAAATGATTAGAGAATTCCAAATAGGGTTCTTCGAAGCCAGGTAATTGTTCATCGAAGAAGAGTAAGATTCGTCTCAGTATCTCCCATTTTTGCGTATAGCGGGTTGGATTCGCATCGACCGCTTCAAAGGGAAAACTAAAATAGACCACTTTATAATCCCCGGAATAGTGAATTCCGGCATAGATAGTATCCGGATTATTAGGATAACGATGACTGCCCAAAGCCACACTTAATGGTTGAATACCGTCCATTGAACGGGCATTACCAGCACCACCAGTGCCCATCAAGACTAAAGTATCGGTATCGCTTTCTCCGATTGGGTCGCCATTGATACCAATGACTCGAGGAATCGGACCAGTAGAAATTCGGTTGTTAAGATAACGGGCATGCAGATAATTAGCATAGAACGGTTGAGTGCCGATATCCTGACCCAGATTTTGACCACACAAGAATAAATTTCCACCATTGTCCAGATAGGAACTGAGATTAGCCATATCAGTACTGGACAAAGTTTGGGTACTGTCAAGCCCGGTGAACCAGATTACTACCGGGTAATTATTTAAAGTATCTAAGACTGGAGAGCCGTTAACCGAATTAGTCCAAAGGTTATAAAGCACCCCTAAACTATCACAAGCCCCACCATACCAGTTTTCTAAATTCGAGCCTTCATCGTCGTCAACCAAAAGGACACGAGGCGAACCGATTTTAAGCCGAATTTGTTCGTATTGGTGTAAAGTTTGGGGAGTGGCATTAATATTAATATTGAACCGGCTTCGATATGGTGGCGAACCAACGCTTACCCGAAAGACAAAAGAGTCGGCTGAACAATTACCACTGCCACCGGCTGGAATCGATGGGAAAGATGCAGTGCCTTTTGTGACCTCGATTTCCGGGTCATCATTAGTCAAGACTGCGGTAACATCATTGGCATCTTGCCAACCTGGTTCGTTGGCTAAGGTAATTATTAAAGCCACGGTCTCACCCGGGTCAGGAATTCCATTATTATTTCCTGATTGGTCATTGATTCGATAGCTTGTGATATTGAGATTACAACGTATGACTTGAAGGATTGCTTTTGCCACATTGACTCGACCATAGCCTAAAAGTCCGGACCGATACAATGGGTCAGACATTGAATCACAAGATTCGAAGATTCGGGTGGTGCATTCGGCATTGGTCATGGTTGGAAAGGCTGATTTGACAAGTGCAGCTACCCCAGCCACGACCGGACAAGCCATTGATGTGCCATCATAGCGCACATAGCCATTCTGGGTGGTGGTGGATAGGATATTAGTGCCTGGTGCGCACACATCAATCCAAGTTCCGTAATTAGAAAAATCTGCTTTAAGGTTGCTCGGATTGCTGGCAGCAACCGCAATCACCCAGGAATATGCGGCTGGATAGAAAATACTTTGGCGGTTGTCATTGCCTGCCCCGGCACATTCGACCAAACCGCGTTCCCAGGCATAGGCAAGAGCAATACTCTCTGGTTCAAATTGTTGACGATAACCGCCATAACTCATACTGATTACCCAGGCGCCTTTATCTGCCGCATAATAGATTGCCGCAATCGCCGAATATAAATAAATCCCAGAACCTTCGCCGCATTTTAGTGCCATTCCTCTCACATTCCAACCAACACTGGCAACACCGGTATTGTTATTGGTTACTGCCGAAGCGATGCCGAAACAGTGCTGACCATGGTCATCGCCCGGTGTGGTCGGGGTCGGGTCAGGGTCACCATAGACAAAATCATAACCAATCACATCGTCATAATAGCCGTTGCTATCCTCATCAATATTATTAAGGTCACCGGTGGGTGGTGGTGACGGGTCAAATCTTCCATTGTGATTAATATCTTCGGCGTGGTTAATCCATAGATTATCTTGAATGTCTTCATGAGTATAGTCTACTCCCATATCAACAATTGCGGTAACGACTGAACTGTCACCGGTCGAAACTTCCCAGGCATCGGGACAGCCAATATTGGGAAGATGCCATTGCTCAGGATATCTTGGGTCATTGGGAATCCGCTGAATACGATAAATTGCATTTGGACAGGTGTATCGAACATATGGAGAGTTTTTATAAGCCGCCAGGATTTGTTCAATATTCGTCTCTTTTGGGAAAGTGAGATGATAGAGCATATCCAATCCCATTCGCTTGGCTATTTCATCTGGGTTCGGGTCTAAAATCACTTTCTTCATTTTCGAAACCTGCCAATGACGATTCAGGGCATCGATTGCGGGAATGCCAGTAAGGGCGATTCCGTCTTGTTCGATGATGTTTATTGAACCTCTTAATTCATTTTGAAATTGAACCAGCATTTCACCTAATACATAATCAGTTTCTTGAGCAAAAAGTCCAATTGATAAAAGGATAATAATCGAGATGATTTTTTGTTTCATTGTTTATCTCCTTTTAAAAGTTTAATATTAACTATCATTAATTATCTTAAGATTTTATTTAACTGTCAATATATGAAAAGTTGCTTGACTAACCGTCAAATTATAACAATATAGTTATATGGAAAGGAAAAAGATGAAATGACTTTAATGTTTTGAGAAAGGAGGAAAAAATGAAGAAGTTATTGCTTTTACTTTTATCGGTCTTGCTGATTCCAGTTTTATCCTTAGCTCAAGAGGAAGAGATTGAAAAACAAGGTTGGCTTGGCGTCTATAGCAAAAATTTGTCGAAGCCGGTGCGAATCGCCTTGAACGTTGACGACGGTGTTATTGTGACCGATGTCGTTAAAAATTCACCCGCCGAAAAGAGTGGAGTTGAAATCGGTGATATTATTCTCAAAATAGCTGGCAAGGATATCGATAACCAGAAAGATTTGGTTAAACTTGTACGTAGTCATCCCAATCAAAAAGTCGAAATCGAGTTACAGCGCAAAGGTAAAATAAAGAAAATCTCATTGGCTTTAGGCGAACGCGAAGAACCCGAATTCTATGAATTCCAGGTCAAAAAGCCCAAGAAGGCTTGGAAGAACCTAAAAAAATTTTTTAAAGAATTAGAACCTTTTTGGGAAAAAGGGTCTGCCAAGTATAAAGAAGAAATGGCACGTCTGAAAGAAGAAATTAAGGAATTGCGTCGAGAACTCAATCGGTTGAAAAGGGAGCTCGAAGAAAAAATTAAGGAAAAAGGGAAATAATACAATAGACCGCTTTAATGATTTAAACATGCGGAACATATTTGTTCTCATATATTTAAGTTTTTCTCTTTCCCAATCATTATCGAATATTGGCTGGATTGAAATAGCCGGTTATACGACTCGCGATCGACAAATCTATGGTCCGGCACTCAGGCGTATTTATAATGATACGCTTTGGGGTGTCCATTTGGTCTGGAAAGATGAACCGTCCCGTGTCCTATATAATTTCTTTGACCGTAGTACCGGAAGTTTTAAATGGACTGAAGGCAAAAGTGTATTTACCGAAAGAGTAAATCTTGGGAACCTGGATGTTAATCCGAGAAATCACTGTCCCTATATCGTAGGCAACTATTTTGATAATAACCGCTATGTGCCAGTCTATGCTTCGGACAGTGCCCCGGGACAAGGTAATTTCAATGAATTCGTTCAACGTTCTGGTTTTAAATGGAGTGTGCTGGCAGTAACCAATTATGGTTATATCCGTTTCTTCTGTCAAAAAGAGGATACACTTTACTATCGCGCAATTTATGATGAAAGAAGGATTGGCTATTTTGGTGCTTTTCCTACTCACAACATAACATCGGCTCGCGATACGAGCCGAATTGCCCTGATTTGGACCGCTACGGTATCACCTTTTGATGGTGTGATGTTTATTAGAGATTCCCGTAACAGTGGGACTTTTTGGTTTGATACGATTGCGGTATCTAGGGTGATACCGAGTATGTTTAATCATACTTATTTGGGTGGTTATGGTTTTTATGATTTGAATCGTAAACTTCATATCGTGGCTAATACCTATGACGGTAATAATCCATATCAAGTCGAACTCTGGCATTGTTTGAAAGATACCCCTTTGATCTGGTCTCGGATTTGTTCCACTGGAACTTATCGATCAATATCGATTGGCAGTTACGCACTATATGCCGGTCGTCCAAGCATTGGTCAAAATCCAAGAACCGGTGATTTGTTTGCCTGCTGGGAGCAATTCGATTCTTTGAACTATGAACCTTTGACCGGTCTGGCGCGAGCTGAAATCTGGGCAAGTCGTTCTACCGATAATGGACTCACTTGGGGTGAACCGATTTGTATAACCGTTTCGGACAGTACGAGTAAAAGGTTTCCTTCGTTGGCACCGATTGTCAATGATACATTACATATAAATTATATCGTTGATTCGGTTGCTGGCTTCTGGGAACAAGGTCAAGGACCCAAGACAACAAATCCGATAATCTATCATCGTGTTCCAGCCAATTTTATTCCAGTTGGAATCGCTGAGCCAGAAAAAAGTTCAGAGTTTAAAATTCAAAATCCAGAACTCGAAATCTATCCAAATCCGTTTATTTCCTATTTAAGAATAAAAATGAACCAATTTTGGAAAAGTGTCAAAATCTATGATGTATCAGGTCATTTGATAAAATCATTTTTGCCAAAAGAGGATGGAGACAAAATAATCTGGGATGTATTGGATAATAATAAAAATCGAGTAAAACCTGGCGTATATTTTTGTGAATTGACCAGTGGCAGTGAAAGAATCGTCCAAAAAATAATATTAGTGCGATAAGCGAATTTGAATTGGGGATAAGCCCAAGATACTACTACCCAACCGTTGTCTAAGTGATTCCTTAGATTACTCGGTAGATTTCTTCGCTAATAATTCCCTGAGCGACCTGAGAGGCAAGCACCGAGGTCATTACCCGTAAGGCGCCCAGAGTAATTCCCTAATTGACCAGATAAGCGGTTTAGTATGCTACTCCGGAGGCTACCCCAATATATTGTGTGTTGACATCTCATATCTACTATATATAGCGCTCAAAGAAAATACCAAGTTCAATTAAAATAGTATTTTCTATTTGATTATTAATGACTTACATGAGAGTGTGATAATTTTCTTTGTCTTTGCAGATTCGGACGAAAAAGGTTGGTTTAGGTGAGAATTGTCATAAATCCAAACGAATGATAAAAGATACAAAAAGGGAAAGGAATTATCGTCCTTTGTATAATTATTTTTATTTATTGCTGGATTATTTATTAATGGATTGGTTCAGGTTTTTGTTCTTTAGCCAAGATATTACGGGCAATACTACTGTAAGCTGAATTGGGAAATTCAACAATCAATTCCTCCAATGTCTGTTGATATTTGACTTGGTCCTTAAGTTTTTCTGAATAGATTTTAGCTTGCTCGAATTTTGCTTTTGGCAGCAAACGACTGGTTGGGAACTTAACTTTTAGTTCTTGCAGGGCACTAAGTGCCAAATTAGGTTCTTTTTTTGCCAGGTATAATTCAGCCAAGAGAAGAAAGCTGTGTTCAGCAACCTTATCGGTTTGATTGATTAGCTTTTTGGTTAGAGCAATTCCATCATCATAATTTCCTAAAACGAGGTTGAATGATACCAAGGCAAAATCGGCAAGGTTTTCAGCTCCTTCGACTAACAAGACACCGATTTCTAAGGCATCATTTAAAAAAAAGCTAGCGGGAAACCTTCGGCTTAGCTCAGAAATATAATTCTTGCAGGAATCGAATTGGGATTCATAAAAATAAATCTGGATAAGGAAAAACAAAGAACGGTCGGTGACTTTATCCATCTTTGTTAGATATTTTTGGGCTTCATCGAGCTGACCTAAACTGATGAGTGAAGCAACCAGTCCATAATAAGCCTGGTCAATAGGTTTTTGCTTGATAACTAATAGATAATTTTCCTTAGCCGCTCGGTTATCCCTCAATTCCAGGCGTTGTAATTCAGCCAATTCCAAGCGTGCATCAGGTCCGGTCTCGCGTTTTAAAACTTCGGTCGCCTCGAAAATCCTACCCATTTTGCGAAGAACCCTTGCTTCATCCGATAGGTTACCCAATTCATGATAAAGGTCGGCAGCCGGCTGAAAGTGTTCTTGTTCTTCACAATACCGGGCAAAAGAATAAGTTTCGGCTGGCGAGTTAAGGGTTTTAATCTCGGCGAGGGCTTCTTTGTATCGCCTCTGGGAAAGATAAAGTTTGGCTAATAGTTTGGTGCGTAACTGTTTGTTAGTCAAATTGTTTAATTCATTGAAGATTATCGAAGGATTGGTCTTAAAAAGAAATGTCCTTAGTTTTGATTCATAGCCTGGTGCCTGGGTCGGAATCATATTAAGAAACTGAGTGATTTCTCGCGTCGCTTTTTGATAATCGTTGATTGCCTCATAAAGCTCAATCAACAATTGGGCATGTGCGTGCGGGTCTTTTTTTGATTTACGATAGTCGAGAATAAAATTAATCGCTTCCCGCGGCAATTTTTCCTGCATCAAAACCAAGCCGATTCTGCTAACTAATTCCGGATTTTGTTCGAAGGTCCGGCGTAAATAATCGATTCCTTCTTTCCTTTTTTCCAATTTCAAATAAGCCTCACCAATTGAGAGTAATACTTCTGGATTGTTTAGATTCTTTTTAAGAAGTTCCAATGAAAAAGCTAAAAACTCATCATAGGTTGATAAGCCAAAGGTTACACGGCGATAGCTGTTATAGACCGAGGGATTAAATGGATGATTGTTCAGATAGGCTTGATAAATCGCCTTAGCTAAAGTGAGTTGACCCAGTGATTCATAACGCCTCGCCTGATTTAAATCCTGAGGAAAAAGCCGAGAAGAGAAAAGGATTAAAGTCAGAAAATAAATGATACGGAATCGCTTATTCATTGAGTAACGATTCAAAATATAGTTTGATTAAACGCTCGTAGTCTTTGGGATAACCTTCCTTTAGCGCCTGCATCAATTTTTCTCTCAATAGTTTCTTACGCTCACCTAAATCGGCTGGCAGGGTTGGGCTGGGTGGAATTGGATAATCTTTTCCGATTTCTCTTTCTCTTTTTTCTTTGAACTCTCGACGTCGGACACTGCGCTGGGTATCAAGCAGGCGATTAAGAATTTTTTCCTGTCTTTCAATCAGCTCTCGACTAACCACGAGTTGGGACAAATCCCTTTCCACTTGCTTCATTTCTTCAATTACCCCGTCCAAGCTGCTCATTAATCCGGGCTCGACTCCTAAATTTTGCTGCATTTGTTCTAAGGCTTGTCTTATTTGGCGCTGTTTGGAAAGAATCCGTTCGATTTGGGCAAGTTGTTGGGCAGTGAGTCCCCCAGGAACTGGAATCGGAAGCATTCCACCCAACTCTTGATTCAGCATCATCTGTTCAGCGGTTAGTTGGGATAATTGTTCTAAAAGGCTCTCGAAACCACTGCCAAAACCACCACCTTTTTGGGCTTGGGATAGGGTATTGAGAATTTTTTCGGTTGCGGCATCTAAACCGGACCGTGCCTGAGCCATCATCTGTTTTGCTCCATTGAGATTACTATTTTGCAGATTGTTCGCTGCTTCATCCATGTGGAGAAGGGAACGGATAATATCCTCACCCAGATTGGGTGGAATTTTTATGCTCTTTTTTGATAGGGAAGCAAGACTTTCGGCGATTGCCTGGCTTGCTTCTTCAAGCCGTTTTTGCGCTCCGGCCAGTTCAGAAAGATTCTGACTTTTATTTGCGATATTCTCCAAGCGTTCCTGCTCCTGAGATAAGGCAACTAAATCCCGTGCCGAATTTAAGAGCTTCTCACCAATTTCCTGGGAACGTTTATCCTTAAGTTTCTCGACCAAAGCACTGAATGAATTTTTGAGTTTTTCTAAGTCTTTCATGAGTTTCTGACTTTTACGTTGAGCTTGGTCTTTCTGGTTTTGTTTCATATTCTGAGCGGCTTCGGCGGCTTGTGCCGATGGTTTCATTTCGGACAATTCATTAACGAGTTTTGATAGGTCTTCGGCTAATTCTTTATCATTTATTTCCTTACTTAATGCTTCGGTCTCTTTTTCTAAACTTTCCAACTCCTCTTTGATTTTTGCCTCATCCTTAGCCAGTTTCTGAAGGTCTTCATTGAATTTGGTATTCAACTCTTTCTGTGCTTCGTAAAGAGCCTCGGCTTTATTGGCTAGGGCTTTGAGCTTTTCTTCTTCTTGAATATTTTTTAGCAGTTCTACTGCCCGCTCAATCGCTTTCTTCAATTCTTCCTGAGAAAGTTTGAATCGCTCCATCGCTTGTTTGGTTTCCGGCGACTGGGTTTCTAAGGCTTGACGCAAATTTTTTAGAGCTTCCTTTAATTCTTTCGGTAACAGTTCAGCAAGAAGCGTTTCCAATTCTTTCAATTTTTCTAATGACTCTTTGTCGAGCATCAGTCCTTGAAACATGTTCTCTAAGGCATTCTTAACTTCCTGTTTTAAGTCTTCGATCTGTTCAAGTAATTTTTCCTGATTGGAAACGAGATTTTCTAAAGACCGTTTTTCCTCCCAACCTAATTTGCGCTCCTTTTTCAATTCTTGGTCAATTCGCTCCATTTCTTGTCGCAGTTGTTCTTGTTCATCGGCCAGTGGTTCTAATCGTTCCATAGTTTCGGCGGTCTGGTTTGTGGTTTGAGAATAAATTTCTGCCATCGTTGGGAAACGAATCGTATAGATTTCACTCCGAGAAGCCTTTGGTCCAGAAATCGCATCGTTATCCAAGACCGTGACGTAATAGTCGATCGCTTCACCGGGTAAAAATCCAATGCTAGACAAATCCCAATAATAGTAGGTTGTATCTTCGAGGCGAGACCGAAGATTTTTTAAATGGGTTTTATTGATTAGGCTGTCTTTTCCATAATATAAAGTTAGATTTTCCAAACCATAATCATCTAAGGTATTAATCCCCAAAAGTATTTTCATCCTAACCGGTAAATCAATGTTGCGACCCGGCTGGAATATTTTAACAAATGGGTATTCATCAGGCATGATGTTGATTCTATACTTTTCCCGTTCATTGTGATTACCGGAAATATCTTTTAGTCTTAATTCGAAACTTGCATCCTTATGTGCCGTAAAGTTACCGTAAAATCTATTTTCGGCTAAAGAAAGATTTATAATGGTCGAATCATCGAATAAAAGTTGACCGGCAGATAAATGATTTTCCGCGGTGCCGGAAATTTCGAGTTTCGTGCCGGACAGAACCGAAATCTCTTGAGCTTGTGAAACTATGGGCTCAAGTCTGGTATAGGAAGGAAAAATATATTTGAATGATAGTAAAGTTATGGTCAATGGTTTTAATAGCCCAATACGATAGGTTGGACTATTTTTATTGAAAACACGAAATGTATAATCAAATTCTTTATCCACTATAATATCGATTGAGCCGGATTGGTTTTTGATGGGTATTCTTTTTTTGCTTAATTTGTTATTTTCTGTTTTCTTAATCAAGGTTGCTTGGTTAAAATGATAAGGGGAATCAATTTTTAGATTCAATGAAACTTTGCTCGCTTTCTCGACTCGAATGTTACCTGGTGTTACGACAAATTGAATTGGAGTTTGGGCTGGGGCGAATACCGCATAAAGTCCAAGCTTTGTTCGGTTCGGAAAAATTATTATGTAAAGCCCGAGCATTAAAACGATGGCGATGAAAGCACCGAAAGCTTTTTTCGTCTTTTTGCGCTCAATAATTCGGGTTGTAGAAATTGGCGCGAGTCTTTTTGCCGCTTCATTAATCACGGCATCAATCAATTCAAACGAATAGCCCTCTTTTGAATTTTGTTGGTATTGGGAAAGCTCTACGGCATTAACCAGATACCCTTTTAACTCTGGGAAACTCGTTTCGATCCTTTTAGCTATGCGATTCAGCGGATATTTTACCAATAAATTTCTTATGCCAAAAATAATCAGCGGGATAGTGGCAAGTAAAATTAAGTAAGGAATGAAGAATATTAGGGCAGTGGTGAATAAAAAGGTTATGGCAACTAATGATAACAAAATAATGTAAATCGTTTCATTGCTTAAATCCCTGCGTCTAAAATCATTGAGTCGAATTGCGATTTGCTGTTTGGAGGTCATAAAAAATTATAGGATTATGCTTTTAATAAGTCAACCTTAAATGGTAAAATAAAAAACAGGACTTCTTATCTGCTTGGTTTGGTAAGAAGTCCCGTTTTTACTCTATTGAAAAATGCTGTCCAAAAAATTATTCGGTTCCGAACAACATTCGGTTTATCTAACCACTACCTTGCCACTGGAGATTACTGTTTCACTTTCAAATTTATAGAAATAGACACTAGCACTGACTAAACACCAGAGTCGTCACTACGGTTCCAGTTGTTAGATTCAAGATTTCCGATGAAATTTCCTTTTTATTTATAAAAAATTATTCCCAAAAAGATTTTTTATGTCAATTGAATTTTTTTGCCTAAAAATTTATCCGGCTTTATCGATTTTTAAGGATTTTTCCTCGGCTGATTACAGTTTTTATGAAGTTTCTGCCAAATTGATAAGGAATATGCTGATAGTTTGGTATATCAAGAATTAGTATATCAACTTGTTTCCCAACTTCAAGTGAGCCGACTTTTTCTTGAAGTCCTAAAGCTTTAGCTGAATTTAGGGTTGCGCCAATCAGTGCTTCGGCAATTGTGAGTCGGTAAAGAAGACAGGCTAAAGAAACAATTATTGGCATTTGATAAACCATGCTAGTTCCTGGGTTATAATCGCTGCCTAAGGCGATTCTTAAACCTAATTTTCGCATTTCTTCAACTGGTGGGTGGTCTTTTGATTGTAAAAATAGTGCGGTTGATGGTAAAAGTACAGCGATGACATCTTTTTCTTTCATCTTTTTAAGCCCAGTTTGTGAAGGATAGAGGAGATGCTCAGCCGATATCGCTCCAACTTCGGCTGCGGTCTCAGCCCCGCCGGATTGTTCAATCTCGTCAGCATGAATTTTGGGCGCAAGACCAAACTCTTTCGCTCGATTCAGAATCTTTTTTGACTCGGAAGCATTGAAGACAAAA
>JAOUPE010000009.1 GCA_029880025.1 Caldifarciminota bacterium | reverse complement strand
CGTTAGAAGAATAATAAATAATTCTCAGAAATTTTACTAATCGTAACTACCTTTAAAAAGGAGGTAAAAGTGTTACAAAATAAAATCATAATCATGGTTGTCCTTTTAGGACTGATTGGTTTAGCAATTGCTCAGGTTGATACGGCTTGGGTTAGAAGATATAATGGTCTGGGAAGTGATACAGATTGGGCTTATGCGATAGCGGTTGATGATTCGGGTAATGTCTATGTCACCGGCAGCACGTCTGGTTCAGGCACGGGCAATGACTGGGCAACAATAAAGTATAACCCAAATGGTGATACGGTTTGGGTCAGGCATTTTATCAGTCCAGGAAGTTATGACGAACGGGCGAGTGCTATAGCATTGGGCAATTCAGGAAATATTTATATAACTGGCTACACTATGAGTTCAGACTCTGGTGACTTTTTAACAATTAAATATACCCCAAACGGTGATACGGTATGGACCAAGCGGGCTGATGGACCAGTAAGCGGCTATGATTTCGCAAATGCAATTACAGTTGATGGTTCGGAAAATATTTATGTGACCGGCTATAGTAAAGGTTCGGGTCTTTATAATTGGGAATATATGACAATAAAGTATGACTCAGCCGGAAATCAGCAATGGGCAAGAAGATATAATTATATCGGCGGCAGAGAAGAAGCGAATGCGATTGGAGTCGACCGTTTTGGCAGCGTTTATGTCACGGGTAGAAGTAATGCTGAAACTACAGGCAGCAAATACGATTATGCTACGGTTCGGTATGATGCCGACGGAGATTTTCGCTGGGCAGCCCGCTATAATGGTCCGGCTGACAGTAATGATGTGGCAAATGCAATAGCAATTGATGACTCCGGTTATATCTATGTGACCGGGACAAGCATAGGAATAGGCAGTGCCAACGATATCGCCACCATCAAATATACGCCATTAGCCGACACGATTTGGGTTAGAAGATATAATGGTCCGCCAGGCGATAGTAGTGATGAAGGGTATGGGGTTGCGGTTGATAATTGGAGTAATGTTTATGTGACCGGTTCGAGTAAAGATTCCGGAACCGGTCCTGACTATGTAACGGTTAAGTATAATTATTTAGGCGCCCAACAGTGGGAAGCAAGATATAATAACAGTTCAGCCAATGGCAGCGATGTGGCGGATGGCGGAATCGCAGTCGATGCCCAGGGTAATGTCTATGTTACCGGTTATAGTATGGGGAGCGGTACCGATTATGACTATGCAACCGTCAGGTATAATTCATCTGGAGTCGAGCAATGGGCGGCAAGATATAACAGTTCAGTCGACAGTGCTGACCAGGCTGAGGCAATTGCGGTTGATGGTCATGGTAATGTCTATGTTACTGGCTTTAGTCGAGGTCCGGGAACAGGTCTTGATTGGGCAACAATAAAGTATGTTCAATCTGGATATGTTCACAGAGATGTCGGAACAACAGTTATATTATCGCCGGCAGCCGTTGTATCACCTGGCGCTACGGTCGTTCCTGCCTGTTCGGTTTATAACTATGGTGATACAATCGAAACTTATCTGGTCCGGATGAAAATCGGCACCTTGTACGAAGATACGGTAAGAGTGACCAGCCATACTCCTGGTACTTATCAGTATCTTAGCTTTGCAACCTGGAATGCTACCCAATTGGGAATGTATGCGGTATCTTGCTCAACCGAATTGTTGATTGATGGTATTAAAAGAAATGATAGGCTGACCAGCTCGGTTGTGGTTGGAAACGTTGATGTCGAGTTAGTTCGAATCCTTAGCCCAACCGGCACGGTTGATACATTGCCTCAAATTCCAAGAGCGAGGATAAGAAACAACAGTTCAGTCACCCTTGATATACCAATTACATTTACCATTACCAAAGATACCATCGTTTATCAGGATACTCGAATCATTACTTTAGCCGGCAATGGCTCAGTTTTTGATGTTGCATTCGAAACCTTTTACATCACCGGGGCTGATACCGGAAACTTTACAACCGAAGCAAGAGTTGCGGTTTTTGGTGACCAGAACCCGGGTAATGATTTCCAAACCGGAGCGTTTACGGTTGTCGTATTCATTGCCGGACCAGGTTGGCAGCCAATGGCACCAATTCCACAGAGTCCTTCCGGCAAAAGACCAAAATCCGGCAGTCGCCTGGCAGCAATGCGTGACAATATCTATTTCTTGAAAGCATCTAATACTGGGGACTTCTATATCTATACCCCAGATGCCGGGATAGGATTCTGGACCGAACTCGAAACAATACCAAAGGGAATCAAAGAAGCCGGTGACGGCAAAAGACCAAAAAAGGGTGCTGCCATGGTTGCTTATCAGCAAGAACATGCCCTCTATATTCTGCGCGGTAATAATACGGTTGGGTTCTGGAAATATCAAGCCGACAGCATCGGTAGCCAAACCATCGGTTGGCATAAACTCGCAAACATTCTGCCCGGTTTAAAGAGATGCAAGTATGGTTCGGGATTAGTCACCTTCCGCCAACACGGCAATGGCTATATCTTTGCGATGAAGGGTGCGAAGACTAATGAATTCTATGTCTATCATATTGAAGGTGATAGCTGGACTCAAGTCTCCTCACCGCCGATTGGAACAAGCGGCAAATTGGGTTATAAGAAAGGTTCTTGTCTGGCTTATGATGGAGATGAGTTCGTCTACGTCTTACAAGGCTATTATGGTAGTTTCTTTAAATATAGCGTGGATAGCGATTCCTGGCACGAGTTGAGACAATATGAGTATAAGACCTTTTTGAACCGAGATGGTAAGAAGAAGAAACCAAAGGATGGAGCGGCATTAGCATACTATCAGGATAATATCTATCTGCTCAAAGGTGGTAATACTCGAGAATTCTGGAGATATGAGATTGCTTCGGACAGTTGGATGCAAATGAATCCTATGGAAACCTGGGATATCCCTTTAGGTCTGAGTGGTAAAAAGGTTAAGGGTGGTGGTTGTATGACCATTCACGATTCCTATTTCTATGCGGCAAAAGGTAAAAATACCGATGAGTTCTATCGCCACACCCTGCCGATAATAAGTGCGATAACACCAGCGACTGAACCAACTGGTGAAGGTACTGCCGGAAAAAGGGTTGCAACTGGTGGCTACAAACTCTTGATTACACCCAATCCGGCAAATAATGTTATGTCGGTAAAATACAGTTTACCCACAGCCGAACCAGTAATCTTTAAGCTCTATAATGTCACCGGCGCATTAGTAAAATCATATAGTAATCCAAACCCAACCCGACAAGGAGTTCTATTGATTGATGCCAGGATCCTGCCTTCGGGAGTTTACATCTTGCGATTCAATTCTGGTGATTTTAGGATTACAAGAAAACTGGTATTAGAGAAATAATCGACCAATAATTGACGAAAACAATAAGGGGGCTCGATTTGAATCGAGCCCCTTTCGTTTTCAACCGATTTTTTTCTCCTTGACAATTGCGTAGACTCATTCATACTACCTCGATGACTAAAGAAAATCCTTTAAAATTAGTTTTTTTAATGATGTCAACACTTTGCTTAATGCCGACTTATGGACAGCACTCATGGATTAAAACGTATGGTGGAAATGAATGGGATAACGGACACTGGGTTAGGCAGACCAAGGATGGTGGATATATTATTACTGGACGGACAATGTCCTATGGCGCCGGCGGCGAAGACCTTTATCTTATCAGGCTTGATGCCGATGGCGATACGATTTGGACTAAAACCTATGGCGGTGTTGATAGCGATGGAGGCACCTGCGTTCAAATAACATCCGATGAAGGTTTTATAATAGTCGGTCGAACCTGGTCATTTGGTGCTGGGCATCTTGATGTCTGGCTTTTAAAAACCGATTCTTTGGGCGATACATTATGGACAAAAACTTTTGGTGGACCTTATGAGGATTGGGGATACTGTGTGCGAACGACTATTGATAACGGTTATATTGTGACTGGCTATACACATTCTTTCGGCTCAGGTGGTGATGTTTGGCTCATCAAGACTGATAGTTTAGGAAACAGTGTCTGGTCCAGAACCTATGGTGGTTCAAATTATGATGAGGCGCGCTCGGTTCTCCAAACTGCCGACCGGGGATTTATTATCGTCGGCACTTATAATTTCAATACTTCAAATTCGAGTCTTTATATAATTAAATCCGATTCGCTTGGTAATGAATCGTGGACAAAATTTTATGGCGACAATGGTATGGATTATGGCTTAAATGTCGAATATGACTTGGATGAAGGATATGTCATAGTTGGAAAGAAGACTTTACCTGGTGTGGCAGGTCAAGCATATTTAATCAGGACTGATGTTGATGGAGATACGCTTTGGACCAAGACTTATGGCGGAACCGCTGATGATTATGCGGCTTCGGTTCAAACAACATTGGATAGCGGTTACATTTTAGCTGGTGCTTTGGGTCCAGAGCAAAGAGCTTATCTGATTAAGACTAACCGCGATGGTGATTCCATATGGAGCAAGGTTTACGGAACCGGTGGGGACAATTTTTTCTCAGTTCAGCAAACTATAGATTTGGGATATATCGGTGTCGGGTCAACCTTCTCAATCGGACAGGGTGGTTACGATGTCTTTGCGGTTAAGACCGATGAAGAAGGGAATGTTGAATTAAAAGAGGAAAGAAGCGAGGGTAAAAAGCAAAATGCGAGATTGGTTGTAGCGCCCAACCCTTTTGTCTCTTATGCCATAGTACCGGGTAATGAAACCGAGAGATTTTTGGTTTACGATATTTCGGGTAGACGGAAAGGAACTCATCCTGGAAATTATCTGGGCAAAGTTTTGAATCCCGGGGTATATTTTTTGCGACCTTTGAACCATATTGCTAAATCCTTACGAATTTTGAAGATACAATAGGCAGCCTGACAAGGTACCAATTTTTCAAAACTAAAAATTATAATCCGGTAATTATTGAAAGTTTAATTTTTTATTGACAAGGCTAAATTTTTTGTTATAATAGTTTTGTAATGGGGGGGTTGAAGCGAGTCAACCCAATAAAAATTAAAAATAAAAATCAGATACAAGGTTAATGCTAAATAAAAAGGGAGGGAGAAAAATGAGCAAAACCCTAAAAATAAAACCCATTGCTTTAATGTATTGTCTCTTTATAGGTGTGGCAGTACTCATAGCAGAGCCAGCAGTTCCTGATGATATAAAAAGTCCCCCAGTCCTTTTGGATACTGGTACCGTTTACTTCTCACAGAATTTCGACGGCACTTGGTCAACCCAAAACCCACCACCAGGTTGGGAAATTTTCTACACGACCCCAACCCAAAACTCGGATTGGCATAGAAAAAATGCAGGAGAATCTCCCTGGTCAGACAACTCAACACCTTATGCTTGCCTATATTACCATCCTCCAGAGACTGGAGAAGATATCTTAAAATCACCAATAATTAATTGCTCTGGTCTAACCAATGTGGTGCTTAGATGCTCAACTTTTTTTGTGCCAGGTGATGGTTCAGCCTATACCGCAAAACTCCAGGGTTCTTCAGATGGCGGCAGCAATTGGGTAGATTTGTTCGATTACAGAGGGCAGAGCATTGGACCCGGGCTACAGACTTTTGCCTGTCCCTGGGCAACTAATAATTCTAATGTGAGATTTCGCTGGTACTGGAGTGGAAATACTAACCAGCTTTACCACTGGAGCCTTGATAATGTCGCAGTCACCGGTGACCTGATAATCAGGGACGTCGGGGTTGTCCAGATTATTCAACCAACCGGGACAGTCGATTCAAGTGCAATTATTATGCCCCAGGCGATGGTTAGGAACTATGGAAATGTTCAGGCAACATTTCCGGTTATTTTTAGAATCGGTACTTTTTATGCAGATACTCAGACTGTAGTCAATCTCAGCCCTGGTCAATCGAAAGTGGTTAACTTTAATAATTGGGTGGTATCACAAAGAAATACCCATACGGTTAAATGTACCACCGCTTATGCTGGCGATATGGATCCAACCAATGATTATCGAACCACTACAGTTACCGTAAAAGTTACTAATGTTGGTGTTGAGCAGATTGTTACACCGGCCATAGCCTTAGATTCAAGCGGTCCGGTTATGCCTCAAGCCCGAGTCAAGAATTATGGGACAAGTACTGAAACCTTTAATGTTACATTTAAAATCGATACTACTTATAGCTTTAGCCGACCCAAGACCCTTGAATCCTTAGTAGAAGATACGGTTAATTTCCCGGTTTGGGTACCAACCCGAGGAACCCATACTACCCGTTGTAGTACATTTCTGGCTGGTGACGTCGAACCAAGAAATGATACCATGTCTGGTTCAGTTACGGTTCGAGTGCGCGATGCTGGAGTTATGATGATTGTTGCTCCAAACGACTCAATGGGAGCCAGTGGTGTTATTCCTCAAGCCTGGATTAGGAATTATGGTACTTATGCGACCGGTACTTTCAATGTTAGATTTGATATAATCCCAGGCTATACCGATATTCAGTCGGTTCCTAACCTGACTCCGGGCGATTCTATGTTGATTTCATTTGCCGAATGGGTGCCAACGCCTGGGACATATGTCGCTAAATGTACGACAATGTACAGCGGTGACGCTAATCGATACAATGACTCGCGAACCAGAACCATTTTAATTACAAGTCTTGATGTCGGTGTATCAATTATTGTGACCCCTAACGGTACGATAAGACCGGATTCAATCGTTCCTCAAGCCTGGATTAAGAATTATGGGACCGACCCTTCTGGTTCCTTTGGTGTTAAATTTGATATCGTGCCTGGATATTCTGATACGCAATGGGTAAGTGAAATGTTTCCTGGTGATTCCTTTTTCCTATCATTCGAACCATGGGTAGCGATTTTAGGTAGCTATGATACAAAATGCTCAACCATGCTTACTGATGACGACAATAACAATAATGACTTCATAACCGGTAGTGTTACAGTTTCGGTCACCGGAGTTGTACCTGGTACCTGGCTTGAATTACCCAACCCTATTCCGGGATTAAAACCGGTAAAATATGGAGGTTGTATGGGAGTAATTCAAGACACTTTGGTTTACGTGGTTAAGGGTAATAAGACTTTTGAAATGTACAGGATGAATACGAATAGTGATAGTTGGCAAAAAATGACCGATATTCCACAAGGACCTAAGGGTAAGCCAGTAAAGAAAGGTGCCCAGATGGTAACGGATGGCGAGCGTTATATTTACTTTACAAAAGGAACCAACACCCTTGAATTTTTTAAATATGATGCGGAAACCGATTCCTGGTCAATGCTACCAGATGTTCCGGTTGCAGGAAAAGAAAAGCGATTAAAAGGTGGTACCGGTATGGCTTATGTGGAAAAGGATGATAAATACTATGTCTATCTGCTTAAAGGTTCTAAGACTTTCGAATTTTATCGCCTTGCGGTTGAAACTGATAGCTGGCAGCGGATGGCAGATGCACCATTTGGCGAACTGAGAAGAGGATATAAAAAGGGCTCTGATCTCGCCTATGACCCTGAAAATGGATTCATATACTGTTTAAAAGATAAATCAAACGAAATGTTCCGTTACGATGTAATGGCTGATAGTTGGGGTATGAAATCGCTTCCTCGAATGCCCTTTACCCATCGATTATATGGTAAGACTAAAAAAGTTAAAGGAGGCGGTGCTCTCTGCTTTGTAAGTAGTGAAAAGATTTTCGCGTTTAAAGGTGGCAATACACCGGAATTCTGGTTATTTAATCCTCTTGATGGTGATTCTGGAGTCTGGTCAGCACTTACCCTAATACCACAAATCGGCTCTTCTGGTAGGAAAAAACGCGTTAAGGATGGCAGCGATCTTGTAGTAGCATCTTATGACGGCAATAGGGTGATTCTGGCTATGAAGGGGAATAAAACATCTAGACTCTGGCTCTGGGCAGATTCTACCGTGGTTTGCGCTAGTGAGAAGAAAGCATTTGCCGAAGGTGTATATGCGAAACGTGTTGTGCCGAATAACCAATTCGAATTCAATGTAATGCCGAATCCGGTCAAAGATCGCATCACAATCTTTTATAATCTACCGAAGATTATGAACGCAAAGCTAAAGCTTTATAATGTTATTGGAAAGCTTGTGGACGAAATAGAGCGAAACGAACGAACCGGAATGATTTCAATTGACCGAGGTAAGTTGCCAGCTGGAGTGTATTTAGTAAAACTCGAAGCCGAAGAATTTAAAGCGATAAGAAAGATAATCCTCGCGCGCTAACGCTAAAAGAACCTCAGAAACGCCCCTGGAAAACCCAGGGGCGTTTTAATTTTGTCGGTCGGTTAAAGTGAAAATCTTTTAATCAAACTAAATCATGTAATTATCTTAATTTTCATTTTTGGTCGTAATCAATATCTCGGACAGGGTTGACTTTTAGAAAAAAACAGTCATAATATAAAACTTAATACTTGAGAAGTAACCATCGCAGAGCAATAGAATAAGATAGAGAAATAATTGTTTTTGCTGCTTAAAAGGTCTCTGCGGTTAATTAATTATTTTATTAATTTGGAGGTAGTATGAATATTCTTGTTGGTTTGAAACGTGTGCCGGACACTGCCGAAGCTGCAGTAATCCCTGATTCTACCGGAAAAGATATTATTAAAGACCGTCTGACCTTCAGCCTCAACGAAGCAGATAATTATGCGTTAGAAGAAGCACTGCTTTTAAAAGAGAAGTACGGCGGCACGGTTACACTACTGTCTTTTGGACCAAAAGCATTTGAAGAAGTTCTGCGCATG
The DNA here is from genome assembly GCA_029880025.1 of Caldifarciminota bacterium. Classification (GTDB taxonomy): domain Bacteria; phylum Hydrothermota; class Tepidihabitantia; order Tepidihabitantales; family JAOUPE01; genus JAOUPE01. Next base: position 11,638 of record JAOUPE010000009.1, on the reverse strand, counting down.
GGTATGGCAAAAGGTGCCGACACTGCAATAAGATTATGGGACGAGAAATTTACTAATGCTGACTACTTTACAGTTGGTAAAGTCCTGGCGACTGCTTGTCAGACGCTTCCTTATGACCTTATTCTTACCGGCTGTATGGCGACGGATGATGGTTATGCGGCAGTCGGTTTGACAATGGCTGCAATCTTAGGTTTACCGCACGCCACTTACGTCAGTAAAATTGAAATCCAAAATAGTAAGGCAAAAATACGACGGGAACTGGAAGGCGGGTTGCTTGAAGTAAAAGAAATAAACCTACCCGCAGTATTAGCGGTTCAAACTGGAATTAATACGCCGCGTTACTCTTCAATTTTGGGAATAAAAAGGGCAGCCGCCAAGCCAATAACCGTATTAGATTGTGCAGGGCTAAATCTTGCCGACCCTGATTTTTTGGCTAAGACGATTTTAGAAAAACTCTATATACCAATCGTCGAATCGAAAGCCGAATTCTTAGAAGGGGCACCGGATGAAGTATCTACTCAACTGGCAAAAATCTTTAAAGAAAAAGGAGTGCTATGAGCTGCATTATGGTCTTAGCTGAATCGCGCCAGGGTAATCTGCGTGACATCACCTTTGAGATGCTGGCAAAGGCAAATGAATTAGCCAATCAGATGAATCTTAAAGTGAACGTCCTTTGTTTAGGCAAGAATAATGAATCAATGGCAAAGAACCTTTCTGCCTATGCCTACGAAGTCTTCTCAATTGATGATGAACTGTTGGCTAATTTCAATTCGGAAATATATCGAAAGACCATTAGTAAGGTTGCCCAGGAACACAAACCCTCTTTATTCTTTATCGGGCACACCGCTTTTGGTATTGATTTAGCTCCAAGCTTAGCTCATGAACTCAACCTGCCTTTGATTACCGATTGTATTGAGATTATTCGAGAGGATAGCAAGATTGTCGCAACGCGCCAGATGTATTCAGGGAAATTGAACGCCCGGGTTCTTTTTAAAGAACAATCCGGGATGATGACGATTCGGTCTGGTACTTTTAAGCCGGCTGAGCTAAAGCTTTCCGGAAACATCGTGACCAAACCGATACCTGAGGAATTTAAGACCGGTCATGCTTCTAATTTCCTTGGTTACGAAGAAGTTCCTACTACCGGTATTGATATTACTAAAGCCGATATTATCGTGGCAATTGGTCGCGGTATAAAAGAACAGAAGAATATGCCGGCGGTCGAAGACTTTGCTAAAACGATTGGCGGTGAACTTGCCTGCACCCGTCCGGTGATTGATGCGGGCTGGATGCCTAAAGACCGTCAGGTTGGTTCTTCAGGTAAGACGGTAAAACCCAAGCTTTATATTGCATTGGGTATCAGCGGTGCATTCCAGCATATCTCTGGTATGAAATCAGCTCAAACGATTGTAGCAGTTAATAAAGACCAGAACGCGCCAATCTTTTCGGTTGCTCATTATGGTATCGTCGGTGACCTGTTAAAAATCGTACCAATGCTAAAAGATAAAATTAAAGAAATGAAAGCAGGTGCTTGAAGCGCATCTCAGATCTGCCTCAGGCAGTAGCCGCAACCTTTAGGTTGCGTTTCTTCTTATTTCGCTCGAATCGGGCGGCTACCACCAGTAAATAATGGAGACCGTTCACTATGAATAACCTCGAATCAATCAGCTCGGAAATCCGAGAAGCCATCATTGAATCAGGCGGCAAAGAAGCTTTCGAGTGCTATGAGTGCGGCATGTGCATGTCGCTTTGTCCCTGGTTTCAGGTCGGTAATGTTCAATTCCCTTGTTATCGGACACCACAAAACGTGAGATTGGGTGCGGTGATGGCAAGCGAAGAGAAAGAGGAACTTGCTAAGGAGATTGCAGAATTATTCCGCTGTGTGGCTTGTGACAACTGTAAAGCTTTCTGCCCTCGTCATGTTGATATGGGTGATATTATGCGAGCGGTGCGACGCATCCTGGCTGAATATGATTCTTTGCCTAAAGAATTAAAAGATGTTGCCAGTAAGTTCTACAACGTCGGCAATCCACAGGGTGATGCGCCAGAAAAAAGGAATGATTGGGCAACCGGACTCGATTTGCCGATATACAAGTCTGGTATGGAATATGGATATTGGGCGTGCTGTTTGCCGGCTTATGATGCACGCTTAAAGAATATTGCGATTTCGACCGCTAAAATACTTAATACAGCTAAAGTTTCATTCGGGTTAGTTGATACGAATGTCTGGTGCTGTTCAGAAACGTTAAGAAATTTCGGTGCGGAAAAAGTATTTAAGGAACTGGCGCAGCGTAATGTTACCGCAATCAAAGAAGCTGGCATTAATAAAATTCTCGTCACTTCACCTCACTGCTATACAACTTTTAAGAACGAATATCCAGAATTAGGGGCTGAATTTAAACCAACCCACACTGTCCAGCTTTTTGCTGAGCTAATTAAAGAGAAACGCATTGTGCCGCAAAAACCGATTAAGAAAAAAGTTTTCTATCATGACCCGTGTACATTGGGACGTCAGAATGGTATTTATGATGAACCGCGTACCGTGCTTCAGAGTATCCCCGGACTCAAACTAGTTGAAAACCCAATTTTCTCTCGAGAATATAGTGTCTGCTGTGGTGGTGGTGCCGGTGGACTTTGGCAGGATTGGCCCAAAGAAGAACGGATTGCCTCGGTTAGAGTAAAACAGGTTAAGGATACTGGAGCTGAAATCCTGGCAACCGCCTGTCCTTATTGTATTTTGATGTTTGATGACAGCATTAAGACGATGAATCTCGATATCGAAGTGAAAGATGTGAGCGAATTATTAGTGGATGCCTTATAAGCAAGCGCTGCCCAAAGGTCTTTTACCTTTCTTTACCGACTTTTTTTACCTAAACCTAAAAAAAGACAAAAATATCATTATCCCAAGAGTTCTTGATTTCGGCACGATTAATGAAATACGCTGACTTTTTCGGACCTATTCTAAAACAACAATAAAGAGTTTCTTAAAAAATAAGGGATTTCGAGCCTTATCGACACGTTCTTTCAATTTCTTCTGTCATCTGTTAGATATCAGAAAATACCGCCGTCCGGATTTTTCTAAAGATAAATATCTTTACTGGAAATATTAACCCAAGATAAAACCAATGAAGACACTGTCACTGAAAGTACTGAAGGGAAAGAAGGTAGCCGCAACCTTTAGGTTGCGTTTCTTTTCTTTATTGTCTTGGCGCAGGCTAAAGCCTGCGGCTACCACTGGTTTCCGTGGTTATATATTCGGTAAATGATTAATCCTGAATTCCTGCCCAAGAAAAGTCAAAAAGTCTTTAATATTCTAGCGCAATTGCCAATCTGGGATGATTTTTATATTGGTGGTGGAACCGGTCTGATTTTACGATTTGGACATCGTATTTCGGCTGATTTTGATTTATTTTCACCGACTAACCGATTATCCTCGCCAGAAAGAAGAATTATTCACCGCCTGCTAAAAAAAGCTGGTAAAACAATTGTCGAATCGACCCGGGAAGGTAGCTTTCGAGTCACTTTCGAAGGGGTCACTTTGGGCTTTTTCCATTACGATTATCCTTTAGTTGCACCTTTAGAAAAATTTAACAAAATTAAGATTGCATCCTTAGAAGATATTGCCTTAATGAAAATTGCCGCTATCATCGGCAGAGGCAGCAAAAAGGATTTTATTGATGTCTATTTTATTCTAAATACTCCAGGATTTTGCCGAGGACAAGCCTCGGCGCTACATTTATTTGGTAGCGTTGAGGCTTGTCCCTAATTTGTTTCTAAACAAACCACGCTACTCAAAGAGTCATTCGACCGAAGGAAGAAGCAAGCACGAAAACATGAAAGTAGTGTTGAGGCTTGTCCCCAACCAGTTTCTTTAGATAAATTATTACGCCTTTCCCGTAAGAAATTTTCTCATGTTCGGGATGTAGCAATCCAGACATTGCAGGCATTAGTCTATTTCGATGACGCCGATGATGAGCCGATGCCAAAAATGTCATTGCCGATTGAATGGGAAACGGTTAAGTCATTCTTTATAAAAGAAATTACTAAATTCGGGCAAAAGACTTTAGGTATAACCTGAATCCCGTATAACCGCAGAGACAGCAGAGAACGCAGAGATTTTAAATTTTAGAAATTGGGATTTGGTGCTTGGAAATTGGTAATTATTGGTCATTAAAAGTTATATTTATATGTTAACTTTAAAACGCTCCGATTTTTCTCCTAAGTCTTTGACATTTGAGCTTTTACCTTTGACATTGCCTTAGTTGAGGGTACCATCCAGGGGGTGGTCTCCTAAGTAGACTCGGAGGTAGACTCGGAAGCAGACAGGGGGGCAGACAGGGGGGCAGACTCGGGAACAGACAGGGAGGCAGACACATATCAACATCTTAAAATCAAAAGCTATGTTTTGTGGCTAAAATTTTCGGTCAAGCACGCAATTTTTTATTTTTTCCAGTATTGGGAAGCGGCTTCGGGAGCAAGCTGGGGAGTTGCTTCGGGGGTAGCCCCCTAAGTAACCTGGGGAGCAACCTCCTAGACCGCCTCATATCAAAAAATCTCTCTCTTGATGGGAGAGGTAAGGTGAGGGTGTTAATTCTAATTTAGGGTTACTTCATTCTATTTTGTAACAATGAACTTTTTCGTTTCTTTGCCGAGTTTCAAGAAATAGATTCCGGGATTTATTCCTTTCAAAGAAATTTTTATTTCTTGCTTGTGCTCTTGTGCACTTGTGACATTATCCACTATTTTAATCATTTTTCCCGACACATCGAAAATCTTAATGGTTTTTTCGAAAAACGGACAACGGACACCAATCACGGACTTCGCTGGATTGGGATACATTTCCACTCCACTAGTCTTTACAAGCTGTAGCGAAGCAATCTCTTCTTCCACTCCTTGTGTCTGCACATATTTGATTGTTGCGTAATCATTACCAGTACCTAAACCACCACTATAACCTGTCACATAGACATTGCCCTGTTCATCTACTGCAAGAGCATAAGCTTCATCCCAATAATTTCCTGATCCATTATATCTTGCGAACCATTGCTCGACACCAGCCGAATTATACTTAATTGTCGCATAGTCATAATAAGTGCCTGAGCCAGTTCTATAACCGGTCACATACACATTGCCTTGTCCATCTACCGCAAGAGAATAAGCTTCATCCCAATAATTTCCTGATCCATTATATCTTTGAACCCACTGCTCGACACCAGCCGAATTATACTTAATTGTCGCATAGTCATAATAAGTGCCTGAGCCAGTTCTATAACCGGTCACATACACATTGCCTTGTCCATCTACCGCAAGAGAATAAGCTTCATCCCAATCGTTTCCTGGTCCATTATATCTTGCGACCCATTGTTCCTGACCAAGAGAATTGTATTTAATCGTTGCATAGTCCTCATAAGTGCCTGAACCAGTACTATAACCTGTCACATACACATTACCCTGTCCATCTACCGCAATCGCTTTTGCATAATCATCACTATTTCCTGGTCCATTATACCTTTGAACCCACTGCTCGACACCTTCTGAATTATACTTGATTGTCGCATAGTCCTCATAAGTGCCTGAACCGACACTATAACCGGTCACATACACATTGTCTTGTCCATCTACCGCAAGAGCATAAGCTTCATCCCAATAATTTCCTGGTCCATTATATCTTTGAACCCACTTCTCGGCACCTTGAGAATTATACTTAATTGTCGCATAGTCAAAAGAAGTGGCTGAACCAGTACTTCCACCGGTCACATACACATTGCCTTGTCCATCTACCACAAGAGCATAAGCCTCATCAAAACCATTTCCCGATCCATTATATCTTTGAACCCACTCTTGAACACCGGCTGAATTATACTTAATTGTCGCATAGTCATAATAAGTGCCTGAGCCAGTACTATAACCTGTCACATACACATTGCCCTGACCGTCTACCGCAAGAGAATAAGCCTCATCATCAGTATTTCCTGGTCCATTATATCTTGCGACCCATTGCTCGACACCAGCCGAATTATACTCGATTGTCGCATAGTCCCTAGAAGTAGCTGAACCAATACTATAACCGGTCACATAAACATTGCCCTGTCCATCTACTGCAAGAGCATAAGCATAATCATAACTATTTCCTGGTCCATTATATCTTCTGACCCACTGTGTATCACCATTGGCATTATACTTGATTGTCGCATAGTCAACGGATGTGCCAGAACCACGACTTCCTCCTGTCACATACACATTGCCCTGCCCATCTATCGCAAGAGAATAAGCCCAATCATTACTATTTCCAGGTCCATTATATCTTCTAACCCAGGCTGTGTCGACCTGTGCATTTAAGAAAGCAGGGAGAAACGAGTAGAGAGCAATCTTCCAATCTTCAAATCTTTATATCTTTGAATCGTCATACATCCTCTTTATTTCGTCACAATGATTTTTGTGACTTGATTACTATTATTTATTTTCACAAAATAAATTCCATTCTTAATTCCATAAAGTGAAACCCTAAGGGAATTGTCATTGCGAGCCGAAGGCGTGGCAATCTCTTTTACCAATTTCCCTGAAATATCAAAGATTTTAATTTCTTTCACGGACAACGGAACACGGACACGCATCACGCCTTTCGCCGGATTCGGATATATTTCTGGCATTAAGCGTTCAGCTTCAAGCGCAGTGCGTTCTTCTATTCCCGTCACATCCCTAATTACTGATATACTCGAAGAGTCATAATTTGCTACATAAACCCGATTCTGTTGTGGATTATAGGCAAATGCCCAAGGATAATCTCCTACTGTGATCGTAGTAATCACGGTGTCGGTTGCACCATCAATTATCGTCACATTATCGCTATACCCATTGGCGCAATAGATCTTGTTGTTGGTCGGATTATAAACTAAGGTAAGCGGTGCACTTCCTACTGTAACGGTTGTAATCACCGAATTGTTTACCCCATCAATCACCGTTACATCATCGCTAGCCTCATTAGCGCAATAGACCTTGTTGTTGGTCGGATTGTAGACTAAGGCATGAGGAAAAGATCCTACTGTAATTGTCGTTTCCAGCCATTGGCTTTGCCCGATACTGAAAATCAGGCAAATTATGGCTAAGCCCAGAATTAGATTAACTCTTTGCATTATGCCTTCTTTCGGACCTTTCATAAAAACTTAATTAGAGGTCCCTCTAAAATAACCCAATTCATTATGAATAAAAGATTATATTTGTCAATGAACTTATTGATAGTGACGACGAAGATACGAATTCTGACGATTAAAATTTCAAGCGGAAGCAATTAACTCTACCTACCTCCTGCCTTTATCAAAATACAGGTTACTGGCGAACCATTCGGTCTTGACTTTGACTAAAAATTGATTATGCTTCATTTATCACAGATTAGCACCGATAAAAATACACAGTTCAGCTCAGATAATCTGTGCCCCTCTGTGATGAAATCTGTGCTCATCTGCAGAATTAATTTTAGGAGGATAGCGTGAAAGAGTATAGTTCTGACCATATTAAAAATATCGGCTTTTTCGGGCATGGTGGTTGTGGTAAGACAACTATCAGTGAAGCAATACTTTACAATTTGAAACAGAACACCCGTCTTGGTCGAGTCGATGAAGGTAATGCTCTTTTAAATTATGACGAAGACGAAATTAACCGAAAAATCAGTATCAATTTAGCCTTAGGTTATGGTGAGTATAAGGACAATTTAATAAATATCATTGACACACCGGGTTATGCCGATTTTATTGGTGAAGTCTATTCTGGTTTAAGAGCCGCCGATAACGCAATCGTTGTGATTGATGCGATTTCCGGCATCGAAGTCGGCACCGAGATTATCTGGAAACTTATTAATCAATATGAACTTCCCAGATTAATTTTCATCAACAAACTTAGAAAAGAACACAGCGATTTTTATAAGGTATTGGATGAAGTGATTAAAAAATTTGGCAGCAAAATCTGCCCGATATTTTTGCCCGTCGGCAAACAAGTAAGTTTTGAGGGTATTGTTAATTTAGTTTATAATAAAGCTTATAAAGATAAAGAAGACACAGTCAAAGAAATTCCGATTCCGGACGAGCTTAAAGATAAGATTAGCCAGTACCGTGACAAATTAATCGAAGCCTGCGCCGACGTGAGCGAAGCGATAATGAACAAATTTCTGGAAGGCGGTGAAATTACCTCCCAGGAACTGGCAGCTGCCATTAAACAAGGAGCAAAAGAAGGTAAGTTGTTTCCGGTGCTTTGTGGTGATGGCTATGATAATATCGGAGTCAAACTGCTATTAGACTTTATCGTTGAGTCAATGCCCGCCAGTATTGAAATTGGCGAGATTAAAGGTACTAAGCCACGTAGCGAGGAAGTAATTACCAAAAAGAAAGACCCGAAGGGTCCACCAATCGGTTTTGTATTCAAGACCGTTTCCGAACCTCATATTGGCGATTTGAATTACATAAAGGTCTTGTCTGGAACAATCGAATCCGGGATGGTGCTTTTGAATTCAAATGCTGAGAAAGAAGAGAAGATTAACCAGATTTATTATGTGAAAGGTAAAGAACGAACCGAAACCAATAAACTAAGGACTGGTGAAATTGGCGCATTGGTGAAACTGAAGCTGACCCGCACCTCACACACGTTATCGAGGACTCAAGAGCCGTTCGTGGTCGAACCGATTAAATTCCCTGAACCTTCGATTTCGGTCGCGATTATGCCTAAATCAAAAGGTGACGAAGAAAAAGTATCCAATGGTCTGGCAAGGCTGCATGAGGAAGACCCAACCTTTTCCTACAAGTATGAACATGAATTAAAACAACAGCATATTTCTGGTTTAGGTGAATTGCACTTAGATGTGATTGTCGGGCGGTTAAAACGAAAATTCGATGTTACGGTTGATTTAGTTAAACCCAGAATTCCTTATCGAGAGACGATTATGCGTAAAGCCGAAGCTCAGGGTAAATATAAGAAGCAGTCAGGTGGACGAGGTCAATACGGTGATGTCTGGCTAAGGCTTGAACCAAAAGAACGCGGTTCTGGTTTCGAGTTTATCGATGAAATTTATGCTGGTGCGGTGCCATCCAAATATTTGCCCTCGGTCGAAAAAGGTGTTTTAGAAACTATGTCTCAAGGCGTGCTTGCTGGTTATCCGGTGGTTGATTTGCAAGCAACCATTTATGATGGCTCTTATCATGAAGTCGATTCTTCAGATATTGCCTTCAAGATTGCCGGTCAGTTAGCGTTCAAGGCGGCTGGTGAAAGAGCCGGGCTGGTGTTATTAGAGCCGATAATGATTGTGGAGGTAAGGGTTCCTGACCAGTATATGGGCGATGCGATTGGTGACCTGAATGCCCGACGCGGCAGGATTATGGGGGTAGAAACCGAAGGCACCCTGCAGGTAATCAAGGCACAGGTTCCGCAAGCTGAGATGTATAAATATTCCACCACCTTGCGGTCAATGACCCAAGGACGTGGCTACTTCTCAATGAAATTCTCTCATTACGAAGAAGTGCCTCGAGAAATAGCGGCTAAGATTATCGAAGAATCCAAGCGGGAAAAAGAGAAGGCTTAATATATCCGCATTTGTCATGGTCAAGATTTGACCAAAAAGCATTCCACATTAAACATCATATATTAAAAAGCTAAATAAGAAATGTCAATTTTTCTTTTTACTTTCTTGCTTAAAACCTGTGCCGGTGCTAAGCCGTTAGGAATGGACTTAGTATTTATTGGATTAGCAAATGATATTAATACAATTTAGTGGAAAGCGGCGGGTCTCGTTCATTTTAATAAATTCTAAGCTACTTATACCTTATGGTTACCAGTTTGAATATCCTCATTTTCTTGCTGTGGCACTTAGGATGAAAGATGCTCATGCTTTCGGAATTGCCTGGATTGATATCGCCACATATGCGCATAGTGAGAAAAAATCTAAATCTTGGTCCAATATTTCCTACGGCGTAATAATAATGGACAATAAACTCGTCACTTGCGTCAAATTTGTTTTTGAGAAGCCGCTTTTAACCGATTCTAATAATGTCAAACACCAGTTTCGTATACTCCCCTTGATATTGGAATAAATTATCGTCCCCATCCCAAAATCGGTTTAGTTTAGGGGTAACCTAGTAAGCAACTCCCCAGGCAATTCCCTAAGTGACCCCATAGGTAACCCCGAATAGAAATATCCAAAATCAAAAAGATAGAAGAAATTTTATCTCCAATTTTATATGCCTATTAGGCAAAATTTTTTCGGGCAAATAATATGGTTAAGGAAAGCTTTTAAAGTCCAGCAATATCAGAGAAATGGAGCCGATAGATGGCGAATCGCAAAGCCAACGGGAAAACCCTTGGGTTTCGGAATAGCGACCAGAACATGAGATGCCAGAAATGGTATCGCTCTTCTTTAAATACTCCGATAGTTAGAAATGATTTGAATATAGCTTTAATATAATAGAAATGGAATCCGGTTGGCTTGCGTTTTGGCGGCTTGTAATTTTTAAAAAATTCACCTACCCGTGCATAATAGGCTTTAGCTGAATAGAGCCGTTCCAAGACATTTTTGTAGCCTTGAACCAAGGGTTCTATTTTCATCTTTGGCATAAAGTTAGTGGAAAAAGAAGTATTATCCCCGACAATTTCCTTCTCGGTCAAAAGTCTACCCTCGTTTCGCAGTCGTTCGTAAAGCTTTGAGCCGCGCGGTGCATTCAAAAGCCCGACCATTGCAGTCACGATACCGCTCTGCTGAATGAACTTCACGATACGGAAAAAGATTGACTCATCATCATTGTCAAATCCGAGAATGAACCCGCCGTCCACTACGAAACCAAAACGCTGCATCTTTTTTGCCGCTGCTAATAAATCACGACCTTTGTTTGGAATCTTGTTGCATTCGGCAAGGCTCTTCTCGTTCGGGGTCTCGATACCAACAAAGAGCACATCAAATCCAGCCTGAATCAGCATTCGCATCAATTCTTCATCATCCGCCAGATTGATTGACACTTCAGCCGAAAAGGCAAAGGGATGTTTATGCTTTCGCATCCATTCGATTATTGCCGGCAGTATTTCCTTTTTTAAACGGCTCTTATTACTAATGAAATTGTCATCGGCTAAAGCAACACCACCTTTCCAGCGTGTCTGATAAAGGGCATCGAGTTCACCAATTATCCGGTCTTTACTCTTCATTCTTTGCTTATGACCGAAAAGGGTGACAATATCACAGAACTCACAATCATAAGGACATCCTCTTGATAATTGGATTGGCATGGTTGAGTACTTTTTCTTGTCAATCAATTCCCAAGCCGGAAACGGAGTCTTACTCAAATCCGGTCTCTGGGTAGAAGTGTAAATATGCTTTGGATTACCTTGTGCCAAATCGTCGAGGAATTGGGGTAAAGTTATTTCTCCCTCATTAAGCACTAGATAATCAATGTCATCGAAGTTTTCTGGCTCGGAAGTGAAGAGTGGTCCTCCGGCAACTATCTTTTTCCCTGCCTTTTGGCAGCGCTCGATTAGCTGCCGAACTCCCTGACGCTGGATTACCATTGCACTGACAAAAACATAATCTGCCCATGCCAAATCCGAGTCTTTCAGTTGAGTTACATTCATATCAATCAATCTCTTTTCCCATTCTTTGGGAAGCATTGAG
>JAOUPE010000089.1 GCA_029880025.1 Caldifarciminota bacterium | reverse complement strand
TAATGCTTTGAAAAAGCCAAAACCAATTGATTTGCTGATGAAGACAGATACGATTGTTTAATAATGAAGCTGATTGATATGATTATTGACAATCAAGTAATTTAAATTAAGATTTTGTCATGAGTAACATAATTAAATCTGATATGCGTAAAGATTTAAAGAAAATGAGAGAAGTGCCCTTAATTATTCCTGTGCGAAAACTTATTCAAGATTCAAGACCTGACTTTGTATGCTATACGTGGGAGGAAATAAAATTTAATGGAGGTAATTATGATGAATTTTAAGAAGATATTTTTAACCCTATTTTCTATTGGTAATCTAATCTATGCTGGCAGCATTATTAGAGAATTTGAATTTCCTGCTCATTCGCTTAAGATTGAACACCTTGATGGTTATAGTTTAGTCGGTTTAAAAGGGTGTGATTTAACTTTGCAAGATGTTGGTAAGCCAATTATCCCTTTCGCCAATCTTAATATTCTAATCCCACCCTCAGCAGAAATCATTAATGTTGAAATACTAGGAGTAAAACGGAAAGAAATCCCTGGTGAATTTTTGCTTTATCCAGCACAGCCACCAAGATCCATTTCTTATCAAGGCAAAATTCCGTTTGTTCATCCAGACGAATCAACCTATCAATTAGCAACCGAATATCCTAAAAAGTTAACTGAAATTGTCCCAAGCGGGAGTAAATCTGGGTTCAGGATTGGTGGAGTTTTTCTTTACCCCTTGCAGTATATTCCAAAAGAGAAAAAACTTATTCTATACGAGCGGATAAAAGTTAAGGTCAATTATGATGAAGGTAGATATAATGTTAAGTTTCTGTCGCCTTCGCAGAGAGATCTTTTTAAACAAAATGTAGAAAAGTTAATTATTAACCCTGAAGATATAGATAAATTTTCACCGCCGTTGCGGAAGTCAGATAACCTTGATATTGATTATATCATTCTCACCGATACAAGTTGGGTTCCAAAATTTTCGAGTTTAGTAAATTGGATAAGGAAAAGTGGTCTTTGGGTTGAAGTTCGAACTACTCAATGGGTAGATGCAAATTATATCGGTCGAGATTTACAAGAAAAAATAAGAGAATTTATAAAAGACTATTTTGACAATCAAGGTCTTAAGTATATTTTATTGGCTGGGGGAATGTATATCGTTCCAATAAGAACAGCATACGGTTGGGCACCAGAAATAGGAGGGAGCTATATTCCTTGTGATTTATATTATGCAGATTTAGATTGGTCATGGGATGGAAATAATAATGACATTTTTGGTGAACAATTTGGTGATACAGTTGATTTATATTATGATTTATATATGGGTCGCTGGCCATGTTGGGATTCTTCGGAAGTTGATACAGTAATAAAAAAACTTTTCACCTACACAAAAAACCCTGATACAACATATCAGAAAAGAATATTACTCCCAGCCGCTTTTCTCTGGGAAGGCTATAATCATAGGCAATCACAAGATTCAATTGCCAATTTAAGCCCGGCGGGTTGGACTGATAGGGTGATAGACCAAGGAAGAAATACCAGTTTAAGATGGCAGGTTAGAGATTCTTTAAATCATGGCTTTGGCTTTTGTCATCTTGTTGGCCATGGTAGTACTGAAGCAACTTTTATAGATCCTGATATCTCAAATTCATACCAATATTTGTTTAGCGACCCGCAAACCCAAACCAATTATAACAAATTGACAATTGTTAATTCAATCGCTTGTCATGCGGGTGATTTTCGGGGGTATAATAATTTAGCTAGACGGATGATAACCAAAAGAGGCTGTGCAATTTCGGTAATTATGAATTCGAGAGAAGGTTGGGGGAGTGGTACACCGTCACTTGGTCCATCTGAGGAACTTGATGTTCGCTTTTATCATTATTTCTTTACTTACGACTCTGTAAGAATTGCCCATTGTCATCAGGCATCAAAAGAGTTTTATAGAAATTTAGCAGACATTAGTTATCATTGGCGTTGGTGTTACTATGCATTAAATCTCCTCGGGGAACCATCCATGATGGTGTGGAAAGATTATCCTAAAAGAATGGTCGTAACATTTCCTTCGTCTATTGTATCCGATAGTCAGAATTACACAGTTACCGTCCATTCCCAGGGAAATCCGGTCCCCAACGCGTTGGTTTGCTTATGGAAAGGGAGTGAAGTTTTTGAAAAGGAAGCAACCAATACAAGTGGTCAGGTTTCTTTTACAATCAATCCCCTAACTTCTGGTTATATGTATGTCACCGTAACAGCGAAAAATAAGATTCCATTTGAAGATAGTTGTCAGGTAATAAGACATAATGATGTCGGAGTATCTACAATTCTCGAACCAACCAGTCTGTTGCCAAGAACTGCTCGTATTCCAATTGCGAAAGTTAAGAATTTCGGTTTTAACACAGCAACCAATTTCTTAGTTAAGTTCACAATTGACCCAGGCGGGTATTTAGATGTAAAGAATATTGGAAGTCTCACGCCGGGTAGCGAAACCACCCTTGTTTTTGCCGCCTGGACGCCAATTGATTCAGTTTGGTATAGAGCAAAATGCACAACTCTTTATGCTCTTGACGAAGACCCGAATAACGACATGATGACACAATTAGTGGCGGTCTACGACTACTATGAAGGTTTCAACGCAAGCGAAGGTAATTTTACTACTATCCCACCAAGTGACTGGGAATGGGCAAATGGTAGGTGGTCATGCGGTTGGTATTCTAATATTTCTAATTCACGTCTTAACAGTTGTCGGTATTACGCATTGGTTGATTCACCAGTAGTCGCGTATGAGCATTATTATCATATTTCACAGAGGGATGGTTATAATGTAAAATGTTCAATTCCTGGTCAACCTTGGCGACTAATCCACGCCATGCATAGTCTTGGACAACCTTATGATACCGTAGCTTCGGCTGGTAATTCAGGAGTTCCTTCGGAATCGGTCTATAGTGGACGGTTTGATTATTGGAGGCTAAACTGGGTGACAATTCCGGTTTCGGTTTCGGCAGGCTCTCTCTTCTGGCTCAGATTCCATTTTGGCTCTGATTCTTTTAATAACTACTTTGGTCCACTGATTGATGATGTTTATGGAATTGGCTTTGCGGATAGGTTGCCTTATGATGTTGGTGTAACTCAAATCATTACTCCCCCCGGCACGATTGATTCAGGTGTAGTAGTGATACCACAAGCAAGGATAAAGAATTTTGGAACTATTGTTGCAACATCTATACCAGTTACTTTTAAAATTGGTACATTCTATACTAATACTCAGAATATTCCCAATCTCAATCCAGGTGACTCAACGATTGTCGGCTTTACTCCCTGGACCGCGGTGCAGAGAGGAACGCACACCACTAAATGCACAACTGCTTTAACTAGTGACCAGAATCCTGCTAATAATGCTCTGACTGGTTCGGTTACCGTCAGAGTACTTGATGTTGGTGTCGTTTCAATTCTGGCACCGAGTGGGGCAATTGATTCAGGAGCGACAGTTACTCCACAGGTGAAAGTGAAGAATTTTGGCAATGCCTCAGCATCTTTCCCAGTTTGGTTCAGAATATATTATACTGATAACCAAGTGGCTATACCGACTTCATTGAACAAAACCGAGGCCTTACCTTACTCTACGGTAAATTCTCACAAACCATTAAATGAGATTGCTACGCTATCGATTGCAATAGCTAAGGAAACTGCTGAGGTTGACCAAATGTATGAGGATAGTATTTGCTTGACACTCGAACCTGGTGATTCGGCAGTTAGAAACTTCCGTTCCTGGACAGCGATTCAGAGAGGGACGCATACAACTAAATGCACAACTGCACTTACTGGTGATGTGAATCCTGCTAATAATAGCCAGACTGGTTCGGTTACAGTTCGGGTTAGAGATATTGGAGTTATACAAATTGTTGCTCCAACCGGGACGGTTGATTCAGGTGTAACGATTGTGCCACAAGCACGAATTCAAAACTTTGGCAGTGCAGCCGAGACATTTCCGGTTACCTTCAAAATCGGGACTTATTACAACCAAACCAGAAATAAGACATTATCGGCAGGGGCAGTAGATACGGTTAATTTTCCTTCTTGGACTGCTATTCAAAGAGGGACTCATACGACTAAATGTTCAACTGCTTTAACTGGCGATTTGAATCCGGTAAATGATACACTTAGTAATTCGGTCACGGTTAGAGTTAAAGATGTAGGCGTGACTCAAATTATCGTGCCTTCAGGAACCGTTGATTCAGGAGCTATTGTTACGCCTCTGGCAAGAGTTAAAAATTATGGTACTCAGGTCGAAAACTTTCCTGTTACTTTCCGAATCGGCACATTCTATACCAATACTCAAAATGTGAATAATCTTGCTTCAGGTGATTCGACTGTTGTCAGCTTTGCACTCTGTACATTACGGTTACGAGGCACACATATAACTAAATGCACAACTGCTCTTACTGGTGATTTGAATCCAGCTAATAATGCTCTAACTGGTTCAGTTACGGTTCAGGTAATTGATGTTGGAGTTGTTTCAATTTTAGCACCGAGCGGAATCATTGACTCTGGTGCAACAGTCACACCGCAAGCGAAAGTGAAGAACTTCGGGAATATTAGTGTCTCTTTTCCAGTGACTTTTAGAATTGGAAGTTTCTATGCCGACACCTTTAATGTTTCAAATCTAAATGCCGGTGATTCGGTGGTTGTGAGTTTTCGTGACTGGTCAGCCTTGCAGAGAGGAACTCATACGACTAAATGTTCAACCGCTTTGACTGGTGATGCTAATCCATCTAATAATTGCCAGACCGGTTTGGTTACAGTCCGGATTAAAGATGTTGGAGTCGTTCAGATTGTGTTACCATCAGGTATTGTGGATTCCGGAACAGTAATTATACCTCAAGCACGAATTCAAAACTATGGCAATTTGACCGAGACATTTCCGGTTATTTTCAAAATCGGAACTTTTTATAACCAGACCAGAAATAAGACGTTATCAGCCGGTGTAACGGATACGGTCAACTTTCCTTCTTGGACGGTAGTTCAACGAGGATTCCATACCACAAGGTGTTCAACCGCCTTGGCTGGTGATGTGAACGCGGCTAATGATACCCTAAGTGACTCGGTAATCGTGAGAGTTAGAGATGTTGGTGTGACGCAAATCATTGCTCCTTTTGGAACGATTGATTCGGGAACGGTGGTCATACCGCAAGCAATAGTGAAGAATTACGGTGACCTGACTGAAAACTTCCCGGTAACCTTCAGAATTGGGATATCTTATACTAACACACAAAATATTAATAACCTCAATCCGGGTGATTCAACAGTTGTGAGTTTTGATTCGTGGATAGCGTTGCAAAGAGGCACACATATAACTAAATGCACAACTGCTCTCACTGGTGATTTGAATCCAGCTAATAATGCCTTAAGCGGTTCGGTTATGGTTCGGGTGTTTGATGTTGGAGTAACAGCAATTCTTTCACCAGTTGGGACGATTGATTCTGGAGCAACGGTTATCCCTCGGGTGAAAGTAAAGAATTTCGGTAATGCTTCGGTATCTTTTCCAGTTTGGTTCAGGATTCACTATGGCAACCAAATGACCAAACCAACTTCATTTAACAAAGCCGAAGTTTTACCTTACACTATGACAAATTTCCATAAACCATCAAATGAGGTTACTTCATACGCTTCAGGGGGACTCGCAATGACTAAGGAAACGGTTGAATTTGACCAAGTCTATGAGGATAGTATTTGGTTAGCACTTGCTCCCGCTGACTCGGCAATAAGAAACTTTGATATATGGATACCGACGGTACTTGATACCTATACTCTGGAATCATTTACCTCGCTGACAGGCGATATGAATTCTCAGAATGATACGGTTTTGGGTTCGGTAATTGTTAGACAGGCAATCCATGATGTCGGTGTAATTCGTATTATTACACCGACCGGCACGATTGATTCAGGAACGGTAGTTATACCTAAGGCATCGGTTCAGAATTTTGGTGTGCTATCTGAGACCTTTTTAATAAGATTTAGAATTGGTACATTCTATACCGATGATACTACAATAACGTTGGCGGGTGGAATTATTGATACGGTTGATTTTGCATCTTGGACAGCAATTCAAATTGGCACGCATATAACGAAATGCACAACACTCTTATATAGTGACACAAATCCAGCAAATGACTTTGTCATTGATTCGGTTAGAGTCCGACCTGGACCAGGAATTAACGAACCTTTCAATATCCAAATTCTGCCTAAGGTTTTTGCTTTGGACGATAACACTCCTAATCCTTTTATCTCTCAAACACTCATCCGATATGCACTTCCTAAAGACTGCGATATTAGTTTGCAAGTCTATAACTCATCAGGAATTCTGGTGCGGTCATTGAAAGCAGGAACCGAAAAAGCAGGATTCTACCGAATTATCTGGAATGGAAATGATGATAAAGGCAAGAAGGTAGTAAAAGGCGTTTATTTCTATCGTCTCGAAGCGGGCGAATTCATAGCGACCAAGAAGATGGTGAAGATGGAATAAGAAAAGAGCACAAGACACAAGAGAAAAATCACCCTCACCTTAATCCTCTCCCATCGATGGAGAGGAAAATTAGAAGATACGGGCGGGGAGAAATTCCCCGCTTTTACTTTTATCTGGAGTAGAAATTTCTAATATTTAGTCTTTCCGACTGATGGAAAATTTCACTAAAATCACCGATAAGGAACCAGCCCCCGAGTCTGTTCCCCAGGCTGCTTAGGGGTCTACCCCCCTGTCTGCTCCCGAGTCTGCTTCCGAGTCTGCTTCGGAGTCTGCTCCTGAGTCTGTTACCGAGTCTGCCCCTGAGTCGGTTCCTGAGTCTGCTTCCGAATCTGCTCCGGAGTCTGCTTCCGAGGCTACTCCGG
>JAOUPE010000088.1 GCA_029880025.1 Caldifarciminota bacterium | reverse complement strand
ATTCTTTATATGAAAAACCCTTTTGCCAACAGAATTGTCTATCAAATCCGGCAAGTAAACATTGGCTAGCAAAATTAGCACAGTCACCTCCAAGACCATGATAATCCGCAAATGAAGGATTTTTTTATGACAATAATTTTTCGCGTAGTTTGCAGCAGCTGTCGAATTATAATTCATTGTATAACCAATAGATAGAGTTGCTACGTGTAAAGAAATTATTATTATAATCAACCCGTCGATTTTATTTTGAATCTTTAAAGACACTTGAACCTCCCTTATTTCAACAAATATCTACTTATTTTTGCAGGTTCTTTTACATTAAGGTTCAATTTTTATTAAATAAACATTTTTATCGTTAGATGATATGTTGAAATACTCACCTGTAATGATGTAGCCACCGTCTTGGGTCTGCTGAACACAATATCCTTCATCGTAACCGGCTCCTCCGAAGGTTTTCTTCCATTGGTGAATTGCAAGAGAATCCATCTTAATAACATAGACATCCCGTCCTCCATCAATAAATCCTACAACAATATAACCTTTATCTTGGGTTTGTTGAACAAAATTGCTCCAAGTTCTTTCATTTCCGCCAAAGGTATTTTGCCACTGCAGATTTCCTAAAGAGTCTGCTTTTAAAAGGAAAATCTTTGGTAAAATTTCTTCAGAAGTACGTATCAAACCTGTTATAATATATCCTTTATCTATTGTTTGTTGTCCAGAGAAATTACCACACTCCTCTTCATTTTCACCGTATGTCCTTTGCCATTGTAAATTTCCTAGAGAATCAGTTTTTATAAGATAGGCATAATAACTGTTTGAGACTTTTCCTTTACCAATGATTATGTACCCATTGTCATTTGTCTGTTGAACTGTATTAGCTTCCTCTTCACCGCTTCCGCCGAATGTTTTCTGCCATTGTAAATTTCCGAATGAATCTGTCTTTATAAGATAAAAATCCCCATTTATTGTATCATTAAAAGATTGGGTGCTACCAGTGATGATATATCCTTTATCTTGTGTCTGCCGTACAAAATTTCCTCTATCTTCATAAATACCACCAAAAGTTTTTTGCCATTCAAGATTTCCTGATAAATCGGTTTTTATAAGATATACATCTTCGTATATTGTATCATTAAAAGATTGTGTTGTGCCTGTGATGATATAACCTTTATCTTGTGTCTGCTGAACACAGCTACCCCAGTCCTCACCCCAAAATTCACTACTTCCGCCAAAAGTTTTTTGCCATTCAAGATTTCCCAAAGAATCAATTCTTATTAAGTAAACATCACCATACTCAGTATCATCAAAAGAAAATGTTTCACCCACAATGACATAACCCTTATCTTGAGTTTGCTGAACATAGTAACCTATATCAACACCGCTTCCACCAAAGTTTTTTACCCATTCGACATTTGGTTCATTTTGAGCATGAAGTAAATGAGTCATCATAGCTAATAAAATTACTGAAATTGAAATAAATTTCATCTTACCTCCTTATAAGGTGCGATATTTAATAAATAACTGTTACATATATATTAGGTATTAAATTAACCTCCTTTTCTAATTTAATAAATTGTGGTTTGTATATTAAAATTTGTTGACCTCCCCTCTAATATAAAAAAACCTTGTATTACATATAATTTTAACCTAATTGGTATTAACTGGAATAGTTTTACTGAACACCCTCGAGTATCTGCTAACAAGTAATGCATACTTCTACTCCTTTTTAATATTAAAAGGATTACATTAAGATTAATTATTTTTTTGATTATGTCAATAAGCTGTTTTTTTTTACTAACGGAACTTAGCCCGGGAACGATACCGCTTCATATAATTCTTCATATAAAGGTTCCAAGTTTCTTTATGTTCTTGCCGCCACTTGTTAAAATAACCAGGATGTATATCCTCCCAGTCTTTAAAGTAAGAGGGGTGTTTAATCCGCCACCTCTTCAAATAATCAGAATGTTTCGCAAGCCATTCTTTAATCTGCTCATACATCTTATCACCATATTTCTCCCGATACTCTTTCTGATAAGCCTTTCTTTCTTCTTGGTTCATAATGTTAAAGAATAAATCTAAAATTATTGATGTCAAGAAGGAAGCCGATTATTTTGAAACTAAAAAATTAATAGCCTATGTAGTCCCCCCTTTCTCTTTTATCTCAGTCTCTCTTCGATTAATTTCTTCTCTCTGTGTTTATCTGTGGTTTTTTTATTCTCTATCTTGTGAAAATCTGTGAAATCTCGTGGTTTCATCTTCTCCGCTTTCTCTGCTATCTCTGCGGTTAATATAAAAACAGTTGACAAATCATATTTTGTCGATTATAATTATCTCTGTAAATAATCATTTTTGATTATTTGTCGAGATGAATTATATTGAATTTAAAAATAATTTCGGTGGCTTTCCAGTTATTGCCACGAGCCACATTTTTAGTATTACCCATAAGGTTCAGGCTTTAAGAAATCAGTTGAGCCGCTGGCAGGAAAAAGGGCTGGTTATCAAGTTAAGAAAAGGTTTGTACATTCTCAACGAACATGACCGAAAAATCCACCCTTCCCGAATTTTTCTGGCAAATGCGCTCTATGCACCATCTTATGTCAGCACTGAATATGCTCTCGGTTACTATGATTTAATTCCAGAAAGAGTCGAAGATGTAACCTCGGTTACAACCAAAAATGTGAAGAAGTTCAAAAATTCATTCGGCACTTTCATTTATCAACACCTGAAAACCGATTTATTCTTTGGCTTCAAAGAAATCCTGGATGAAAACAAACTGCCGGTCCATATTGCCCAACCCGAAAAAGCTATCCTTGACTTTATTTACCTGAACTTAGCCGACTTTAAAAATAAGGACACCGATGTTTTTACCTTGTCTTATCGGTGGCAAAATCTGGATATACTGAAAAAGAACAGGCTTTTAGCTTTTGCTAAAAGATATAATAAAGCGGTCTTAGCGGTAGTAAATAATTTATTAAGCTATATGAAGGAAACGGCTTAATCGCATGCTTGATTTAATCCGGGATTTTATTGCTGATGCTCCGAGTCGAGAGACCAGGCTTGCTATCACCCGAGAATTTCTCCAGTTATTAATCTTAAAAATTCTATTCGACCGGGGATTCTTTAAAAATCTTGCCTTTGTCGGCGGCACCGCATTAAGATTCCTTTACGGGCTCCGAAGGTTTTCCGAAGACCTTGACTTTTCGCTATTCCATAAACCTGGCTACCAGTTCGATAATTTATTAAAAGGCATGGTTTATGATTTAACCAAGGCTGGTCTTGTCTTAGATTTAAAAGAACAGCTTGAACCGCCGGTCCAATCCGTAATGTTTCGGTTCAGAGAAATTTTATTTAATTTAGGGTTGTCTAATTATAAGGCAGAAAAGTTAGCGATTAAGTTTGAAGTCGATAATAATCCTCCCAAAGGCTGGAAAACCGAGACTTCTTTAATAACCCGACATTTTGTTATTACGGTAACTCATTTTGACCTCGCCTCGCTTTATGCTTTAAAGCTTCACGCCTGTTTTTTTCGAAAATACACCAAAGGCAGGGATTTTTATGATTTACTCTGGTATCTTGGTCGAAGGCAGGTGCCAAATTTCAAATTACTCAACAAGGCAATCGAACAGACCGAGCACAAAAAGTCGAAGGTCAATGAAACTAACTTTAAGGACTTTTTGCATGAAAGGTTAGCCAGGATTGATTTTTCCAAAGCGAAAAGGGATGTGGCGCGTTTTATCGAAGACAAGAATGAACTTAAGTTGATTGATAAAAAATCAATTCTAAAACTCATCTAATATTTCATAAAATTTGATTTTTGCATTTTACAATTGGATATTAAACCTGTGGTTTCTTTTTTGCGGTGTCCCCGGTTAAATTTTATCCGTGTTAATCCGTGGTTATAATATTTCGACCAAGACGAAAAAGTCATTTGTGGTCTTGATTTCAACCTTCTTCGACGACTTCGGCGATAAAGCTAATATTCAACCAATAACAAGCTGAGAGGCAAGAAATATAAAGTCCATCAGCTTAATGAACGATCGGTAAATAATGCTATAAGTGAACGGATTGCAGAATATTAAAAATTTTTAAGATAAGATATTTTCTAATTCGATTCTCGGTGCGTCTTTTTGAATTTCTAAATGTTCCGAGGCATCGAGAACTTCTATTCCCACAATTTCCTCATTCGGTCCGAAATCAATGGCGATGTCTTCAGTCAGTCTAATCGTGGTTACCTGCAGCGGACCTTTCTTAAAGGAAATATAAGCGGCATCGACTTTTGGGTCATAACTTACTTTCATGGTTTGCCTCCAATATAAAATACATACACGGTCACAACAACCCATCGTTCTGATTCTTCCATTACGATGGTCATAACCTGTTTTACTTTACTTGATAGATGATTTTACTACCCAACTCATGGTTCGACGAGTAAGTAGAAAAACTCTGTCTCTTATGAGTCTTATTTTGATGGCATCAAATCGAGCGGCATCTTTATCTCGACCCCGGCGATGTCACTTAACGAAAATCGGGAACTTGCCTCCAGAATTTCAATACCCAAAAGCGCACCATTCTCGCCAATGTCCAATATGATTCCTTCCTCAATCTCCTTGTTTTTGACAAATTTGCCGGATTGTAACTTAATATACAAAGCATCCGCCTTCCGGTCATAAGTTATTTGCATTATACCTCCTTTAACTCCACATAACTGAAATTACAATCATTTCTTCATTTTCTATTTTATAAACAACCTTGACCCTGCCTTGAGAAAAAGTGCGAAAGGCAAGATTTCGATTTTGTTACCCTTTACCTTTCTCATCGGGTTCGGATAAAGCCTTTTTAACCATTTCTTCAGTAATCCCCCGTATTTCCATCCGCTCTTGAGCATGATGGGTTAATATGATATTCACAATTCCATTGTAAATCAATGATTTAGTCTGTCAAGGTTTTACTGGGAAAATTGTAATCTTAGTGCTCTCTGTGTCCTCTGTGGTTAAATCCTTTCAGTTTGAATCCGTGGTTATAATATTTCAACCGGGTCGATGTCGATATCGACTTTGGCTTTACTATAAGCCAAAGCTTTACGGTCAAAAAGAGTATGAAAATTTGAATCTTTTTGAAGTTTTAATAATAAGTGATAAATATTGGTTCGGCGCTTCTTTTGCCGAAATGCCGGTACCGGACCTAAGATTTCTACTCCCTTTTTATCTTTAAATTTTTCTTTTATTGTCTCCCCTATGGTCTGGGCGGTTTTCTCATCGGATGAAAAAATTCTAATCAAAGCTAATTTAGTGAACGGCGGATATTGTAATTGCTGGCGAATCTTGATTTCTCGTTCGTAGAACTTTAAGAAATTCTGCTGGGCGCCATAGCGAACCGCATAATGGTCGATATGAAAAGTCTGAATGACTGCTTTGCCTAACTTCTCGCCTCTGCCCGCTCTGCCCACAATCTGGGTCAACATCTGAAAAGTCCGCTCGGAAGAACGAAAGTCGGGCAGATTCAAAGCGGTATCAGCCGATACGACTCCGCTTAAAGTCACTTTTGGAAAATCGAACCCTTTTGATACGATCTGGGTTCCAACTAAAATCTTTGCCTTGCCTTCGCTGAATGACTGGTATAATTTTTCGTGCATGCCTCTTTTTCGGGTAGTATCCCTATCCATTCTGATTATCGGAGTTTTGTAAATGATTCTTCCTAATTCATTTTCGACCTTTTGCGTGCCGACACCTTGATACAGAAAATCGGTTCCCTTACAATTTGGACAGGTATCGAAAATCGGTATCTCGTACTGACAGAAATGGCAACATAATAACTTTACTGGTTTATGGAAAATCAAAGGAATACCACAATAACGGCATTTAGGTACATAACCACAAGCCCTGCAAAGAATAAAACGCGCAAAGCCTCGACGGTTCAGAAATAGTATCATCTGTTCCTCAGTATCGCGCCGACTGAGAATTTCGTTAAATAGCAATGGTGAAAACACTCGGTCTTTGTATTTTTTCATATCAACGATTATTGCTTTGGGTAAAGGTTTTTTATCAATTCGTGATTTAAGGTTTAAGAGTTCGTATTTTTTGTTTTGGGCATTATAAAAAGATTCAATTGATGGTGTTGCACTGCCTAAGACAACCACCGAATTTTCGAATTTGGCACGCATTATCGCGCCGTCGCGAGCATTGTAATGAGGATTACGGTCTTTTTCTTTATACGAAGGGTCATGTTCCTCATCCACCACAATCAGACCCAAATTCTTTACCGGCGCAAAAACTGCGGAGCGGGGTCCAAGCACAACTCGAAACTCACCATTCCGAATCCTTTGCCAGTACGTTTTTCGTTTCGAAGCGAGCAATGCCGAGTGGAGACAAATCAGCTCTTTAGAAAAACGTTGAGCAAACCGTTCCAGATAAAATGGGGTCAAGGAGATTTCTGGCACTAAAACGATAGCTGATTTGTTCTGTCTTAAAGCTTCTTCGATTGATCTTAGGTAGACCTCGGTCTTGCCGCTGCCGGTCACCCCGAATAAAAGAAAGACCTTAAAGTTATTATTTTTTATGTTCGGCAAAATCTTTCTTACCGCCTGATGCTGGTCAAAGTTTAAAGTCGGCGCAAGTCCTTCGAGGACTTTTGCGATTGAAATTGGCTCAGAGCACTTTTTTGGTTTATAGCCATACACGCCTTTGGGAATGGCTAAGGTTAAAGTCTCACCCCAGCTTGCCATGTAATATTTACTCACCCAATTGGTCAATCGCAAAAGATTTTGGTCACAGAAATCGGTTTCAATGACGTTTAAGATTTCTTTGGCATAAGGTGCATCTAAGATTTCTTTTAGCCGAACCACAATTCCTGTGGTTTGCTTCTTACGCAGTTCTACTTTGACCGCCG
>JAOUPE010000087.1 GCA_029880025.1 Caldifarciminota bacterium | reverse complement strand
TGCTCCTGATTATCTAAGATAATCTTCAAGGGTTTCTCTTCGCCTTTGTAGCCAGAGTAACATTCGACCCGAAGCATCTTACTAATATAATTTAATGATTTGAATCGTCAAGTGAATTATTGATCCATAATTTATCTAAACAGAGAGTTCTGAAAAACCACGAAAACACGCAACTCGAAGAGTCATCCGAGCCCACAATAAATGGAAAACAAAGAATACCGCGAAAGCACGAAAACCCACGAAAGGCACGAAAAAGAATAGACCAAATCGGGCAAGGAGCTGGGCACGAAAAAGAGGTAAAATTTCCCGATTCGGGTCAACATCTTAGAAATTTCGTGATTTCGTGCTTTCGTGGTAAAAATGACATTTTCAGAGGTTTCAAATAAAACGCTTGACAAAATCCTGATTTATATATATATTCAATCAACCCAAAGAATGGACTGGGTTAGAAAGTATGGCGAGGTTTTCAATCAAAATCCGAGGAAAACTGCCCAGCTTTCTGCCCAGAGTAATACTAAAAACTAAGGGTTTCGGTTTATAAAGGGTGGAGCATGAAATCCTTGAATTAAGAATTATCCGCCCCAATAGATATTTATACTTCTTAAGCTTAAGAAGTAAAAACAAAGCCTAATTAGGGTAATTACCCAAGGAGGCTAAAATGGCTTTGATTAAAGTAGTTTATTTATTCTTTGGGTTTTTATTTCTTGTAAACCCATTTTCTACAATTTATGCAAAGAACAACATCGAAAATGTTCCTTTTGATGTTGAGCAGGTAATAGAACAAGTTACAACTCAGCAAAACATGAATCAAGCTGATAACCGATTACGATTCAGAAAGAACCTGCATAGAATAACCGAAAACCCTCAAGGTGAATTTATGATTGATACGAGCAGAGCTACCGGTCCCGCTCAAGGGGAACAATTTTTTCCTGCTGTCACATTTGATGGCACGAACTATTTCGCGGTTTGGGTGGATTACGAACGTGAAGCAATTATTGGCACACGGGTAACCCCAGCCGGTGAAGTTTTGGATACATTTGGAATTATGATTGCCGAAGCTGCGACAAGTCAGGACGATGAAGTAATATCGGTTGCTTTTGGTGAAAATTACTTTGTGGTTTGGGAAGATTATGATGAAAGAGACATTTTTGGTGCACGGATAAGTACCGATGGCATTGTCCTTGATACAACCCCTATTACCATTTGCACAACAAATTGCGCTGAGCGGTTTCATCCTTCAGTAACCTTTGGTAATTCCGATTTCTTTGTGGTTTGGCATGATGACCGAGGCGGCGAATTCTGCGACATCTATGGTGCGAGAATAAATACTAACGGCAGAGTATTAGACCCCTCTGGTATACCGATTAACACCGCATGGGACGAACAAATTGAGCCAGCAGTATGTTTTGGAGAAACCAATTATTTTGTTGCTTGGTCTGATTTACGAAATGACAATTATGATATTTATGGAACAAGGGTCAACACCGAAGGGGTAATCTTAGATACAAATGGAATAGCTATCTCAACTGCAAGTTCTTACCAGTATCGTCCATCCGTAACCTTTGGCGGTAATAATTACTTTGTTGTTTGGGATGATTACCAAAGCGGTGTTGGCTGGGATATTTATGGGGCAAGAGTGGACCAGAACGGCACAGTCTTAGATACATCCGGGATTGGTATTACTACTGCTACTGGTAGGCAGTGGTATCCTTCAGTTACGTTCGATGGCACAAATTACTTCGCGGTTTACGCTCATGAAAGAGATATTTATGGGGCACGGATAGATACAAATGGGATAGTTTTGGACCCGACTGGTATTGAAATTTCTACTTTACATGAAAGCGCAAATTTTCCTTCTGTAGTCTTTGGTAGCAACAATTATTTTGTCGTTTGGACCGACCGTCGTTATGATTTTGATATCTATGGAGCACGGATTACTCGCCAAGGTAACAATTTAGACCCCAACGGTATCATCCTTTCTACTGAGGTTAATGAGCAGGTGAATAATCAAGTTGCATCTAATGGGACCGATTATCTTGTTGTCTGGCTGGATAATAGAAAAGGCAAGTATGATATTTATGGGGCTCGCGTTAGTGCTACCGGAATAATTTTAGACCCAGCCGGAATTCCAATATCAATCGCAGTCGGTAATAAATCGAATCCTCAGGTCATTGCAGGAACTGATTGTTACTTGGTTGTCTGGGAAGACCGGCGAAATGGTAATGATATAGATATCTATGGAGCAAGAGTGAGTATGCTCGGCGAGGTTTTGGATACCGCTGGTATACCAATTTCTACTGCACCTTATATCCAATATTCTCCCCAGCTTGTTTGGGGTGATTATTCTTTCTTTATAATTTGGATGGATAACAGGTCGATAGATTATTATGACATATACGGAGCACGAGTTCTTCCTAATGGAATTGTCTTAGACCGAAATGGAATTCGAATCTCCACAACAACTAATCAGAACTCATTATATCACATCGTTTACGGTGCTGATAATTACTTCGTTGTCTGGGAAGATTACAGGCATTATATATGTGGTACAAGGATTAATCGGTCTGGGACTATCCTTGATCCAACCGGAATATCAATCTCTACCGCAAGTAGCGATAAAAATTCTCCACAAGTAGTTTCTGATGTTTTCAATTATTTCGTTTTCTGGGAGGATTATAGAAACGGTTATCGTACCAGTATTTATGGTGCAAGAGTAACATCTTCAGGATTAGTTTTAGACTCAATTGGAATTCCCATCTCAACCGGAGATTTTCAGCGGTACAATCATCGAGTTTCTTTTGATGGATACAATTACTTCGTCGTATGGCAAGATTACAGAACTGGCGCCAGTGATTTTGATATATATGGCACAAGAGTAAGTAGAGATGGTATAGTTTTAGACCCCGCCGGAATACCAATCTGTACTTCAATAAATCAGCAGAAAAATCCTCGAGTTGTTTTCGATGGCACAAATTTTATATTAGTCTGGGAAGAGGGTCTTGTTTTTTTAGATATCTATGGTGCCATTGTGAACACTTCGGGTATTGTGATTGATACATTTTCCGTTTCAACTCCACCCGAATTTCAGGGCTATCCGGCACTTGCCCTTGGTTCTGCAAACCAAGTTTTAATAACCTACCAAGGATGGACAGATACTGTTATGAGTAAGGTTTACAACACAATGCGTATCTGGGGTAAATTCGTTCCGGCTCTTGGGATAGAAGAATCAAAAGTTACAACAGATTTAAATTCACCAATCTTTATGAACTCACCTAATCCATTTAATCGTTCTACTGCGATAAAATACTCAGTAAGGAAAAGCGGAGAAGTTTCAATTAAAATTTATGACATCGCTGGCAAATTAGTCCGCAACTTGGTGAATGATAACAAAAAACCAGGCACATATTCAATCCGTTGGAATGGAACCGATGATTCAGGTAGAAAACTGCCAGCCGGAGTTTATTTCTATTGCCTCAAAACCTCAAACGTAACTTCTGAAACCAAAGAACTTGTGATTCTTAGATAGAGATAAGGATTAGACAAAAAAGGAGGCTAAAATGGCTTTGATTAAAGTAGTTACGTTATTCTTTGGGTTTTTATTACTGGTAAACCCATTTTCTACAATTTATGCAAAGAACAACATCGAAAATGTTCCCTTTGACGCGAGAGAAGTAGTTGAGCAGGTAACCCACCACTGCAAAATGCATAATGTTTCCAGCTGTTCGCAATTCGCAAGGAACAAACATAGAATGACAGAGAAAACCCTTCAGGGAGAGTTTTTGATTGATACAACTATAGCTTACGGTCCGGCTGAATATGAGCAAATAGCCCCTTCTATCGCTTTCGATGGCACAAACTATTTCGTGGTTTGGGTTGATGATGAATTTGAAGTAGTTTTCGGTGCCAGGGTAAGCCCAACCGGTGAAGTGTTGGATAAACCAGCAATCAAAATTGCCGTGGCTGAAACCGATTGGGAATATGATAGACCTTCGGTTGCGTTTGGTGAAAATTATCTGGTGGTTTGGACAGATGAAGATTACGAGAATATTTTTGGTGCCAGGATAAGCCCTGCCGGTGTCGTCTTAGACACGACGCCGATTACCATCTGCACCACCAATTATGAAAGATATCGACCATCTGTAACCTTCGGACTTTCAAATTTCTTTGTGGCTTGGGCAGAATACAGAGACCGTTTTGATATTTACGGAACCAGAATAAGTACCAACGGTATGGTATTAGACCCATCAGGCATCCCAATTGATACAGCATTCGAAGACCAAGATGAACCGGCAGTCTCTTTTGACGGTACCAATTACTTTGTTGTCTGGTCAGATGAGCGAAGCGACACTTCGAAAGATATCTATGGAGCACGGATTGATACTGCCGGAATGGTTTTGGATTCAGCCGGAATTCCTATCTCAACCGCACCCGACTGGCAGGAGTATCCTGCCGTAACTTTTGGTGGCGGCAACTTCTTTGTTACCTGGCAAGATTCGCGAAATATGACCATTCAAAATATTTATAAGGTCTGCAGGATAAAATTAAAAAGCGATTTGTTCAAATACAAAGATGAACTCGATTCTCTATCCTATGAAGACATTTATGGCGCACGAGTAAGCACCGATGGGATAGTCTTAGATGATACAGGAATTCCAATTTCAACTGAAGATTATCGCCAAGAATGGCCTCAAGTTGCATTTGATGGAATTAATTATTTTGTAGTCTGGGAAGATCGGCGAACTAGCCCAAGAAGTATTTACGGAGCAAGAATAAATACTGACGGAATCGTCTTGGACCCAGACGGCATCGAAATCTGTACAACATCGGTTGGTAACAAGTATCTGCCATCTGTCGTTTGGGCGGGCGCAAACTATTTTGTAGTCTGGCAGGACCGCCGTTTCGACGAAGATATCTTTGGTGCACGAGTAACTAATGAAGGGATAATATTAGACCCAGACGGTATTCTCCTCTCGCTGGGTACTAACAAACAAACGCAACCGCAAATGGCTTTTGATGGCACAAATTACTTGGTAGTATGGGGGGACTATAGGAGTGGCTATTCCGACATTTATGGCGCTCGAGTGAATTCTACTGGAGCAATCTTAGACCCAACCGGAATCCCAATCTCGACCGCACCTTATGACCAAAGGAATCCTCGGATTGTTTTTGGCAGCAACTATTACTTTGTTGTATGGGACGATACAAGAATAGGAAATTACGATATTTATGGTGCTCGAGTAAATTCAGATGGAGTGGTCTTAGATACGGCAGGAATACTAATCTCAGCCGAAAGTTATGACCAATATTCCCCACAAGTTGCCTTTGGTAACAACAGATATTTTATCGTCTGGTTAGACACAAGGTCGGGAAGTTATACTGACTTTTATGGCACACAGGTGGACACAGCCGGAAGAATCTTATTCCCTTATGGCATTAGAATTTCCACGACCATCACCGATTATTCGTATTTCCAGGTTATTTTTGGTGGTGCCCATTACTTTGTTGTCTGGGAAGATACTCGAGCTGGGTATTACTATGACATTTATGGGGCACGAGTTGATATGTATGGCAACGTTTTAGACCCAACCGGTATTCCAATCTCTATCGCAAATAGTTACCAAAGGTTTCCTCAGGTTGTTTTTAGCGGCAACAATTATTTTGTCGTCTGGCAGGACCATCGAAGAGGACAATACGACATTTATGGAACTCGGGTCACCACAGTGGGAACAGTTGTAGATACTGCCGGAATACCCATCTCAACCGCAACAAGTTGGCAAAAATTTCCCCGGCTTGTTTTCGATGGGAACAAATATTTTGTTATCTGGCAGGACGACCGAGCTATGGAATGGGAAATTTATGGGGCAAGGGTGAATACTAACGGTATTGTATTAGACACGGCTGGAATTCGAATCTCATCCGCAATTTTTGTGACGACTTTTCCACAACTTACCTTTGATGGTACCAACTATGTGATGGTCTGGGAAGACTATCGAAATGGCTATGCTAATTCCGATATTTTTGGCGCTCATGTGAATACTTCAGGAAGGGTGCTTGATACTTTTCCGGTTTCAAACCAACCAAAAAGACAGCGATATCCAGTAATAGTCCATGGTGCAGGAAATCAAGCATTGGTTGCCTATGAAGGATGGACTGATACAGTTGGGGGTAGAGGTTACAATGCGTATCGCATCTGGGGTAAATTCTTTCCACCGCCAGGAATCGAAGAACAAAAGAACGTATCTGAATTAACTTCTATTCTCTTATCAAATTCACCCAATCCTTTCCGAAAGACGACTACGATAAAATACTCGATAACTAAGAGGGGAGAGGTTTCTTTGAAGATTTATGACATCACCGGTAGAACGGTCCATAATTTGGTCGACGGTATTCAGAATCCAGGCACTCAAATGATTAATTGGAATGGAACCGATGATTCAGGTAGAAAACTGCCAGCCGGAGTTTATTTCTATCAATTAGAAAGAGAAGATAATTCGGTTATTACAAAGGAACTTATTCTTCTAAGATAAAAATTCTGCTCCTAACTCATATCGGGAGACGACCTCCTAAGTTACCGACATTTTTGTCTTATTGGTCGAAGAGGCTTCTAAATTTCGACTCTTCTATATTTAAGAAGACAAGGAAATTTTAACCGCAGAGATAGCAGAGAAAGCAGAGAGAAGAAATAAACCACAGAGGACACAGAAGAGGAAGAAATTTAACCGCAGAGATAGCAGAGAAAGCAGAGATAAGAAATTAACCGAATAGAGACTGAGATAAAAGAAAAAATGTAGTAGAGGCATCCTTGCCTCAATTCTTCTATATCAGGACTGGGGCAAATCGCCCCAGTTTCTCAGGAAAGTCCCTCTAAAAAAATGTGTGCTTGACCGAAAATTTTAGCCA